>PFTH01000183.1 GCA_002789465.1 Candidatus Roizmanbacteria bacterium CG_4_9_14_0_8_um_filter_34_12
TCTATGCAGTCTTTGGAGATGAGCAATATTACCAATCAAAATTCACTTATCACTTATATAATCCAAAACTCGTTCCAGTTTATACAGACGTTGCCTTACCACCTGACACAGATTATCAAAAGATATTTGTCAATCAATTAAATCCTCTGCCTTCACAGGTTTTTCTTGACGATGATGGAAATTATATGGCCAGATATAATCTTTTTCCCAAATCCAAAGTTGACGTTGTTTTAGACGCAGGGATTAGTTTGACTACAAAACGCAGAGATGAATTTCGAACTTTAAATAATATTTTAATACAAAAACAAAAATCATTTTTATTATCACCCCAGCCTCTGTGGCAAATTAATCAAATTGATAAAATTCCTCTACTTAGTCAAGTATCTGATATATATAAATACGTTACGTCTTCGCTCAAATATAACTACGATCGGGTGGGAAAAAATGAAGAACGCAAAGGTGCTGAAAAAGTGCTATTAAATCCATCTGATGCAGTCTGTACAGAGTTTTCTGATTTGTTTGTAGCGCTTGCCCGTGAAAAAGGAATTTATTCTCGCGAAATTCAGGGTTATGGATTTACCAGAGACAATCAACTTCGACCAATTTCTTTGACATCAGACATTCTCCATTCATGGCCTGAATATTATCAAGAGGCAAGTCAGCAATGGATATCTATTGATCCCACTTGGGAAAACACATCGGGAATTGATTATTACAACTCATTTGATCTTAATCATATTGTTTTGGCAATTCATGGAAAGTCTGCGGAATATCCATATCCAGCAGGAATGTATAAGATTAATAAAAGTCAAGACATTGTGATTAATCCGGTAAGCTTACCTTTTAGGGAAATTGGAGAGATTGAGGTTGATATGGGAAAGATAGAAAGTCAGATAAATGATAAAAAAACTTATCAAACTACGATTACAATTACAAATAACAAAAACGTGTATGTTTACAATATAAGACCGGATATCAGAGCTACCAACCTCAATGTGTCGCTAAATCCAACCGTGATCGTAGCTATGGTGCCGATGGAAAAAAAAACGTTTGTATTGAACTACCAGGTTGATCCTAAACATCAAAATAATGAAGGATTTATTAAAGTGTCAATGAATAATCATAATTATTTGGATGAAAAAGTGAAGATAATTACTTATGCACAGGATATGGGATTTAAGGTTGGGATGATTGTGATCGGAGGGAGTATAATTTTCTTCTTTATAAAAAGACTGTTTAAGAAAAAATGATCTTCCATAACTTGAATAATCCCTTTCAGGGACTATAGCCTGGCGGGTTCTGGCCATAATTTGTAAAACCTGGCAGGTTCTTATCAAATAACATATCTTCAAACCTGCCAGGTTATTAAGGCTTGCTATAATATACATTATGCTAGATATAGATAATCTACCCTCAACCATTGGTATATATTTATTTAAAAATAAAGACAGGGTTTTATATGTTGGAAAGTCGATAAATATCAAAGTTCGGGTTAAGTCGCATATAAAAAATGCTGAGCTTAATCAAAAAGAAGCGCTTATTATTCAAAAAAGTGACCATGTCGAATATTTAATAACTGATAGTGAATTTAGCGCTCTGCTTCTTGAAAGTCAACTAATTAACAAATATCAACCTAAATATAATTTAATACTAAAAGACGATAAAACTCCTTTATATATAAAGATAACTATTAAAGACAGATATCCAAAAGTATTTGTTGTGCGTAAAGAAAACAATAAACAATCCATCTATTTTGGACCATTTTCATCAAGAAAAAATACGGAGATAATTCTACGCCAAATTAGAAAAATTATTCCCTTTTGTACTGACAAAAAAATCAGTAATAAATCCTGTTTCTACTCAAAGGTTGGTTTGTGCAATCCCTGTCCGAATATCATAGAAAAAACTTCAGATAATAAATTACTTATCAAACACTACCAAAAAAATATTCGGCTTCTAATTAAGTTGCTTAAAGGAGAAACTAATGAGGTCAAAAAGCAATGGCAAAAAGAATTAATAATTCATAACAATAAAAAAGCATATGAAAAAGCCATCATTTACCGTGATCGATTAATAATGCTTGAACGTTTAACAACATTGCATTTCCAGAACGATATTATAGAAGGTAAGATTAATCAATCGCTTAAGGTTAACGAGGCGCTTTATGATTTACAAAAAATACTTATTACATACTACACTGAAATAAATATATTAAATAGAATTGAATGTTATGACATCAGTACTTGGATGCAAAATTCTACCACAGCGTCACAAGTTGTAATGACAGACGGCTATGTTGATAAAAAACAATACCGTCGCTTTAAAATTAATAATCAAAAACTTCAATCTGATGTGGAAAGATTGCACGAGGTGATGAGACGACGTTTGAGACAAAATTGGCCAAAACCTGATTTATTTATAATCGATGGTGGTAGACCGCAAATCGATACGATTAAACTTATTTTAGATGAATTAAAACTGAAAATTCCACTGATTGGTATTGCAAAACGACCAGATAGAATAATTATTGGCAAAAAAACAGTTAGTCAATCAGGACTATTTAGTTATCCAACCTTGTTTTTTAAAAACAATCGACCAGGTTTTAATTTAATAAGACAACTTAGAGACGAGGCCCACAGATTTGCGAAAAAATACCATCTTCTACTTAGAAACAAAATGATGTTATAATTAAGTAACGACATATGAAAAAGATATTTAAAGCGCCAATAATTGCAGCAGCAGCGATATTTGTCACTGCAATGTGGAATAAGGGATTTATTTTGCCAAAAACAATTGAAGAATTTGTCTTGGCTGCGTTATTTATCACAGTAACCGTATATTTATTAATTCCTTTATCTAAAATAATATTATTACCGTTTAACTTGATAAGCTTTGGTTTAGTATCGTTTATATTTTATATATTTTTATTACATTTAGTGAGCTCAGGTTTTGGATGGATTATAATTAAATCTTGGCATTTTCCAGGTTTTGGTATCTTTGGATTGAATATTCCGGCAACTGACTTGAGTTATCTTGGAAATTTGATATTATCAGCATTGTCAATTACCACAATTATTAATATTTTAAACAAAGTTATTTGAAAATGAAAAATATACTTTTATTTGCAAACATGGTTTCTGCAATTTTAATCATTGTTTTGATTTTAGTTCAAGGCAAGGGAGCGGGTCTTGGAAGTGCATGGGGAGGTGGAGGAGAGATGTTCCAAACTCGAAGGGGCGTGGAAAAACTAACATTACGTTTGACCGTGATTATGATTGTGATTTTTTTTATAATATCTGCACTTAATTTCTTTATTAAATGAAAGACTCATGCGTAAAAAAATTCGTTTTTATTATTGGTTAACAACTTCTTTTTTACAAAAGCATGCTCGTTTAATTTTTTTAAGTTTTACAATATCAATTATTTTAATTGTTGCCCTTGTCTCGGTGTCTCCCACTATTGATAAGGTTATCAGCAGTCAACGCCATACAATTGGTTATGTTGGTCAGTTTGATTATCATAACCTACCTGATGAAATTGCTTCAAAAATATCCAGTGGATTGGTTTTTGTAGATGTCAATGGTAATTTAATCCCTGCGTTAGCAGCAAATTGGGAAGGAAGTGCTGATAATAAAACATTTCGTTTTCATTTGAAAAAAGATATATTTTGGAGTGATGGAAAAGCTTTTACAGCTGAGGATCTTAACTATACTTTTCGAGATGTTGTAACTAAGATTGTTAGTCCATATTTGATTCAGTTTGAAATTAGGGAGGCATTGCCCATTTTTCCGACTTATTTAATTAAACCGATTGTTAAGTGGCCTGCAATCGGAGTGGCTGGACTTTATCGTACCGAAAAAACAAAAATGCGCGGCGGATATTTAAAAGAACTTGAGTTGATTCCAAACAAAAACAATATGCCAATTTTAATTTATAAATTTTATGATAATGAAACTCAGTTGTTGAATGCATATAAAATTGGAGAAATCCGTGAATTCACTACTACTAAAAAAAATATTATAGAAATTTTTAAGAGTTGGAGAAATACCCAGATTGACCGAGGAATTGATTATAGCTTATTATTAACTTTATTTTTTAATACTAAAGAACCCTTTCTAAAAAATAAAGACATACGTCAAGCAATCTCTGTTGCTTTTAATAAAAATCTTTTATCCAATTATGGATTGATAGCGGACAGTCCGATTCCTCCAAATAGTTGGGCATTTAATAGTGATTTAAAAAAACAAGTATTTAACCGTGAATTATTGGAGAAAATTACTCAAAAAGATAATAGTGCTACGGCCGAGGTGAAATTAAGGTTTGTGTCATTTTTTGAATATTCTGATGTTGCAGAAACAATAAATAAAAGTTTAAATGAAGCCGGACTGCAAACTAAGTTTGATTTGGTATCATATAGCGCTGAACCGGAATTTGATTTGATGTTAGCTTATTTGAAACTCCAACTAGATCCTGATCAATATTTTTTTTGGCACTCAAGTCAACAAGGAAAAGGCAATATTACCGGTTATCAGAACTTAAAAGTTGACAAACAACTGGAAGATGCAAGAAGGTTTCTCAAAACAAGTCAACGCAATCAGTTTTATTTTCCCTTTCAAAAAACCATTCTTGACGACCCACCTGCTGTATTTATATATTATCCGTATGTTTATACGATAAGAAGAAAGTAAGTTATTAGATATTAGTTATTTGTTATTAAGAAATAACAATTTTAGTTAAGAATTATGATTTAAGGGTTAGGAGGAGAAAAATTTTCAATAATCAATGAATAACAAGCAGGACTATTTTTAAGTAAACTCACTATATTATGTCTATATAGTCGTAAAATTTTTCTTTTTTATATATTCAGCTCTTCTGTGATAAAATATACCTAACAATTTTAAATTAGAAATAGTCGGGGTGGCGAAATGGCAGACGCACTAGCTTGAGGGGCTAGTTCTCGCAAGAGAGTGCAGGTTCGACTCCTGTCCCCGACACACAATGCCTGCTTAGCTCAGCGGTACACTGTAAAGTATCAGTGTAAAGAGCAGCTGTGTTTGCTTGTCCTGTAAATCAATCTGTAGAGCCTGCTTAGCTCAGCGGTACACTGTAAAGTATCAGTGTAAAGAGCAGCTGTTTTGTAAACAGCAGGTCGTCGGTTCAAATCCGACAGCAGGCTCAGATTGATTTACATGGATAAACAGCAGGTCCGCAGTTCAAATCTGCGTCCAGGCTCAAGGATTAGAGCCCATAGTTCAACACTGTAAAACTACTAAAGTTTTACAGTGTAAACGGAATAATTAAAGTATCTATTGCGCTCGTAGCTTAACTGGATTAAGCAATTCCCTTCTAAGGAATAGATTGAGCGTTCGAATCGCTCCGAGCGCACTTTAATATTTGACAGTTTATACTGTAATTTTTAAATTTAGAAATTACAGTATTCGATTCTGTCTGGGCTCACATGAAAAAAAATATTATTTCTGTTGTCATTATTGTTATTCGTCATAAAAATAATTATCTATTGACACATCGTGTTAACGAAGATGATGAAGATCATCATTTTCAAGATCATTGGCAGATTCCTGGAGGTGGACAGGAATATATGGAAAGATTAGAAGATACAGCAAGAAGAGAAGCAAAAGAAGAGTTAGGGCTTGATATTAAAATACAAAAATTTATTCCAAAAGTGTTTGATGCCATTCGAAGTGACTGGCATGGAGTGTTGCATTGTTTTCTTTGTAAAATTATTGATAAAAATCAAAAAATTACTCTAAACGAGGAAGCGGATCGATTTGCATGGTTTACAGTCGAAGAGATTAAAAATCTTCCTGCTTTTCCAGACACATATGGAATTATTCTGGAAGCAGAAAAACTGAAATGATATCAATACTTAGATCATAATGACGCCATAGATTCAACCTCGTAGGTGGATTGGCTAAGACTTGATATTCAGATGCTGGAGGGCTTTGGGGGTGAGAACGCGGCCGCGGGAGGTTTTTTTGATTAATCCGCATTGCAAAAGATATGGTTCAACAAATTCTTCGATGGTTTGCAAATCCTCGGACATTGACAAAGCAATTGTGTCCAATCCGATTGGGCTATTTTGAAATTTTTCTCCAATTAACCTAAGATATTTACGGTCTTGTTGATTTAGGCCTATACTATCTAAATCTAACAGACTAAATACTTGGTCGAGCATATTTTGATCAATGGTTAAGTGTTGGTTAACTTCAAGAAAGTCACGGGCACGTTTAAGAATGTTGTTGGCAATCCTTGGAGTTTTACGTGCACGTTTTGCAATTGAAATAGCTGCTTCTGGGGTGATGGGTAGTCTTAATTGCTTAGCGCTACGTGTGACAATTTTCGTCATGTCTTTATCATTATAAAAATCCAAGCGCATAATCAGTCCAAAACGGTCTCTAAGAGGACCAGAAAGAAGTGCAAGTCTGGTAGTTGCACCAATGATAGTAATTTTTGGAATATCAAGTCTGACTGTGCGGGCAGATGGACCTTTGCCAATGATGATGTCCAGATGATATTCCTCCAAAACCGGGTAGAGCACTTCTTCAACAGATTTAGGAATACGGTGAATTTCGTCTATAAAAAGTATATCTCCATCCTTAAGATTAGTCAGAATCGCTGCAAGATCACCACTTTTTTGTAAAACCGGACCAGATGTAACTTTGATTTCACTTTTAAGTTCGTGAGCAATAATATAAGCCAAAGTTGTTTTTCCAATCCCAGGTGGGCCATATAGCATTAAATGTTCTGATGCTAACCCCCGTTTTTTCATTGCGTCTAAAAACATTTTGAGGGTTTTGATAATTTTCTCTTGACCAATGAATTCACGAAGCGTCTGCGGACGAAGATTGTGTTCGTTGATTTTTGGGTTAGGTTTTTTTTGAGGCATAAAATCTAATTATACAGAAAATTAAGAAAATAAATTTTAAGAAAGGAAAATGAAAGAAATTTTATGTATATATTAAATATATATTTAAGTTTGACAATTAGAT
>PFTH01000060.1 GCA_002789465.1 Candidatus Roizmanbacteria bacterium CG_4_9_14_0_8_um_filter_34_12
AAACCCATTGTTGCGGAAATTGTTGGCGCGCAAATTAAATAGGTATCACCACCATCTGTCATATTATATTTTGTTTTAGATTTTGGGTCAATTGGAGTGTCGGCACTTTGCAATATACCTATTGATGGATTAGGACAAAATACTTCATTGACTAAACCAGGGGATGCGGGCGCAGGTGTAGGATAAAGATAATTACAAACTGAATAATACTGCTCCAAAGCATTTTGAATTGTTCTTAGATCGGTTTTTCGTTTGGCATCACGGGCTTTTTTTTGCGCAGTTGAATATGATGCTGTACCCATTGCCACCATTATGCTAATAATTCCAATCACAACAAGTATTTCAAGTAAGGTAAAGGCTTTTTTTAATTGTAACATAAGTTTTTATGGTTCAGTTAATGTGTAATTCTTACCAGTTCCGTTGTTACACTTATATGAAATGTCGTCGCAATTTCCAGCTACTCCATCAGCGTCACCTTGATTTTCTAAACATGCACAAACTATATACTTATATTTATCTGATGAAGAATAATAATATGCTTTATTATCTGCAGCAACTGATCGATTTGGATCTCGAACAACTTTTTTCATATAGATAACTTTGTCGTCTGTCGGACAAGTTGAGATAAAATCAGGGCCACTAGTTCCGTCGTCATTATCGTTATACCAACAGGTGTTTGTTACAACTTTCATTTTTGTAAATAAAATACTTGATGGATATTCTCCATTATCGAGTTTATACATTTCAATTGCACTTTGTAATTGCTTTAAATCATTTTTTCTTTGAACATCTCGAGCACGCTCACGCGCTGCCATAAAATTTGGAACTGCAAAAGCGGTTAAGACACCAATAATAGCAATAACGACTATAAGTTCGATCAGGGTGAAAGCTTGTTTGCATCCTTTTGGAGTTTTCATTTTTAATTTATTAAATAATCTTAAGCTATGTCATTGCGAACACATGTAAATTTCTTAAATAAATTTACAGTGTTAACGAAGCGTTTACCCCGTAAAATGTTTATATAAATTTTACAGGGTGGCAATCTCGTTACCAATAAGACGCTCTGTTTTAACGGGATTGCTTCACCCTCGATTAACTATGCTCGGGTTCGCAATGACAATTTTATGT
>PFTH01000027.1 GCA_002789465.1 Candidatus Roizmanbacteria bacterium CG_4_9_14_0_8_um_filter_34_12
GAGATTGTTCTTGATGATTTTATCGTTTTTAGCGATGGAAGAAGAATGGTGTCCGGAGATGAGATAAAGCTTAGCAAAACCACTCAACCTATTAATTCTGACCAATCCTCATCTAATGAATTAATAAAGGAAAACAAGGCAGATGAGAAAGAAACAAGTGAACCAAAAAAAGAAAACAAAGCAAGTGAAGATGTTAATCCCGATGACATACCATTTTAATTAAAATTTATTTACTTTATAAACTTTAAACTTTATAACTTTATAAACTAATTTATGTCTAGATGTTTTTTTTGCAAATTTAATACAAATCCAACCATTCATGAAATTGAAAACTTGGATAAATTTATATCACCTCGAAAAAAAATTTTGCATCGAGAAAAAACTAATGTTTGTGCTAAACATCAACGCAGTCTAACAAAAGTCATCAAACACGCACGTTTTCTAGCACTCATTCCTTTCGTCTCCTATCAAGGTGTAAAGTAATATTCTTTACTTTATAACCGATATTATGATTATAATAATTATAACCGTTATATTAAACCAACTTAAATTATGAAAATAACTTTTACTATCCCAGGTGATGGAGATTTAAATATTAAAACAGGACAAACGATAAAATTTGGCGATCCTCTTTTTCAAAAATCCGTAACTGTAAATAAAATCGTTAATCTTGCAAAAGAGCTTCGTATAAAACCAGATAAAATTTTCTTTTCTTTAAAAAAAATGGTTGGAGATATTATTAATAAAGGGGACTTAATTGCAGAAAATAAATCTTTATTTCTACATCACCTATATCATAGTGAATATTCTGGTGTACTTAAAGAAATAAATCATTATAACGGTACAATCACAATTAACGTAAAAGGAGAACCAGATAAAGATAGTTATTGTTGCGCATATTTCCAGGGAGAAATTATTAATATTCACAATAGAAAAATTACTCTTAAGGTTAATAATCAGTTTAGTTTTGCATTAAAATCAGCTAGTCAAGATTTTGGAGGATTAGTTTTTTTGGTAAAAAAAGATCATTCAGAACGAGAATCAATCCACGATATTGACAATAAAATTATTATTACTGATATCATATCTGAATATCAACAATCAAAATTTGAAGCACTTGGAGCCAAAGGTTTTGTTACTGTTAATCC
>PFTH01000218.1:0-3814 GCA_002789465.1 Candidatus Roizmanbacteria bacterium CG_4_9_14_0_8_um_filter_34_12
GAAGAGAAAAAAATGAAGACTTAGATTGTAACAACAGTCTAAATTGAAATTAGAAAGTCGGACTTAGCCGACCAGTGCCTCTTCATCAAGACCTATGGTTGAAACACAGTAGCCTCGTGCCCACAGGTGTTTCCCCCAATATCTTCTTGACAGTTCTTTTTGATGTTCAAACAATCTGACGGCTACTTTTCCTTTCAGATATCCCATTGTCTCGGACACTGAATACTTTGGAGAAATACTGATTATTAAGTGAACATGATCAGGCTGAATGTTAATTTCTTCAATTGACATCTGATCTTTTTGTCCGCAGAGTCGATACAGTTGATTACGGACAAACACCTCACTTTTCCCCTCCAATATTCCATATCGATATTTGGGACAGAATACGATATGATATGTACATAACCACACACTATGTGATAAGCGCTTGTATTTATTCATAACTCCTCCTGGAACTCGCCTTTCAGGCGGAGTTATTTTATTTTACTACACTGGTTAAACCTTTTTGAGCGCTCACCGCCAGAGGCGGTGGATATGATTTATTATAACAAAAAACGTCATTGCGATCCCGCCTTTCGCGAAGGGCGAGGAAAAGTTATAATCCCGAGAGCAGTCGAGGGACAATTCCGTTACCGATTCAACCAATTTAACTAAATCTCCCCCACACCCCCCAAATCCCTTTACCCCTTAATTTTTAATAAATTAAGGGGTCACATCCCCCATCACCCTCGTCTCCCTTATCTCCCCTTATTACTCCTTTATCCTCCTTTAAATTCCTTTATACTCCCAATCATTCCCACAGTCAACGGTCTATAGTCATCATTTCCGTCACATTAGAGCATCAATAAAACGTATTTATGAAGATATAGCATACTCTTTTGTTGTCATTCCCGCGAAGGTCGGAATCCAATCTAACTCTAAAGTTTTGTTTAAAAAAGCTATATTTTGATATCTTCATACTGAAGCAAGTAAGCTCTAAATTTTAACAGCAGGCTTTGGTATTAAAACAACTAAATCTTTTGGATTAGTTTTTAAGGCTTTATTATCGTGAACAAAAGCTAATTTTGGTTTAGGTGATCCTTTCTTTACATCTTTTTCAAACCTAAGAATCTTTACCCTTGATAATGTCTAATTGTCTGTGGGTGAACCTTGATAATTTGGTTCTTTATGGTTTGGTACGTAAAGCTTAACATCTTTGCTTGGGTCTCCGGTTTCTGCAAGAGTCATTCTATAATCTGGATTACTTTCGTCTTGTGCGGACGCAACACTTTCTTAAGCGACACAACCATCAATTAAAGCTTGAACCATTCTTGGGTCTTCAAGATCTAAAGGTAAACAATCATAAGCGGCTACCAATTCTTGATACGATGTTTCATAAGGAAACGTGAGCCACGATTTTCCTGGAACTCTAAAATCACTAGGTGAAACAATTTTATCCTTAAATTGAACAGTTAACGTCTCTCTTAAGCGATTTGCTCAATCTTCCATTTCTTTTTTTAATTTAACTTGTTCCCCCTCTAATTGTCCTAATACGCTCGTTGGTTCTGCCATAATATAAATTTAACTATTAATAAGTATAAAATTAGCATATATGTACGGATTTCAAGCAGAAATGACAAATTATAGACTTCCCTACCAACTCCGTCAACCTCGTAGGTCAATCCTTTTAAACTTTCCCATTAAATTACTCAATAATTACGCTTTTGTAGTTCGAAAAGAAGGTTCTTTTTTAATTCTTTAATAACCACCCAGAAGTTTTTTGGTAAGAATTCTTTAAGCTCTACAAAACCGCTTTTTTGTGATTTAATAATTTGCATTACTTCTTTTTTCTTATCGTGTAGAATTGAAAGTCGTAAATTAGAGCGAAGAATAAAATAAAGATCAAAAAAATCACGGATTTTTCTTCTGGTTAAAAATGCCTCAATTTTTTCAGAGAATAACGTTTTTTTCTCCAAAATTTGAAGAATATACGTAGGTATAAACTCAGAAACAATAATTGTTGTTTCGCCTTTAATTTGGTTGTTTTTTCGTTTTGACGCTTGAATTTGAATCTCAACTGTTTCATGATAAATTCTTGCACTGATAATGCTAAAATAACCACCGGTTGTTATTTTTGATTCAATAATTTTCGTCTCAATCCCTTCTTTTTGGATGTTGATCAATACTTTTTCTAAAATGTTTTCAAAAATTGCAAAACTACCGGTCGCGGAAAAATCCAAATCTTCAGAGAAACGTGGTGATTGGAAAGCAATCCGCAGTGCTGTCCCGCCTTTAAAGAAAAACTTCTCACTTTGTTTAATCTGATAAAAATAGGAAAGAAAAAGATTTTGATAATACTCCATTAAAGTGTTGCGGAAAGTGGTTTGCTTTTTAGTTGTTAACCGATTAAGCAATTCACGATCAAACATAGTTGAGGTAAATATTTTTTAATGAAATTTATTATTTTTCTGTTATTAAATAACTTCAAATATTCTTTCACTTTTTTCAAATTGATGTCTTTTAATTCCAAACGGGAGTTCCATTCTTTAATTTTTCCCAAATAGATAAAGTAGCAATAGTCAGCCAAGGCTTTTTCAGGGGTGGCAATTAATACCTGCTCGTTTTCAATTGTTTTAATAATATACCCCGCATATGCTTCTTTCTTAATGCTTCGATAAACATAATTAGTATTTTGCATATTCCACTCACGGCTTGCTTTGCTGGTGGCGGAGATAATCGAATAAACAGTTTCGGGAATAAGATGGTAATAAGAAAGTGCTGTTTCAAATGAGATATAAGAGGGTTTGTAGGCGAGGTTGGCAATCAGATTTGAACTAAAGTTTGACTTACTAATTCCATACAAGCCTTTTTTCAGTTTAAGAATTTTTCCTTTTTTATTATTATAAGTGAGAAAACCATTAATCGCCCGATCATTGGCATAAAACAATAGTTTCAAATCCTGTGGCGTAAAAATAGATTTTTTAATCTCTCCAAACTTTTCTTGTAGTTTATACAAATTCAGTTTTGACATAATAATATGATACAACTGAAATAGCTTTTTGTCAAATGTATTCACTTTCATCCATTCACCCCACGCCACTAACATCCCCCACATCCCCCAAGACCCTCACATCCCTCTTAATAATTGCTATACTAAGTTCATGAGCATGAAAGACAAATTACTGTTTTTTCTCAAACGCTTTGCGCTTTTGTTTATTATCCCCTCCATCCTTCTTAATTTATTTTTAAGCTACAAGTTTTATTCACAAAAAAAGGCAAACTTAGTAAAAGTCATAGGTATTATTGACGGTGACACGGTTGTTCTGGAAAATAAAACCCGACTTCGTCTTCGCCACATTAATGCACCCGAGCTTGAATTTTGTGGCGGCCAAGAAGCAAAAAATTTACTTGCATCGCTTGTCGAAAATAAATCTATTTCGATCGAAGAGCAAATCCCCGATCAAACCGGTCGGGCAATGGCATTAATTTATGTTGATAACCTTTTTATTAACCAGAAAATGTTGGAAAGCGGTTGGGCGCGCTATCATTCGGATCAAACCTCAAAAACAGCACTTCTTAAAAAAACTGCGGACAATGCAAAAACCAACAAACTGGGAATTTTCAGCCAACTTTGTTTGCAAATGCAAAATCCGGATAATCCAAACTGCATAATAAAAGGAAACTTAGAGAATAAGAGAACATCTGGAAGAAAACTTTATTATCTCCTTTCTTGCGCCCAATACAAGTTTGTCCAAATTGAAAAGGATCTTGGAGAACAATGGTTTTGCACTGAGAAAGAAGCCTCTGCTGCCGGCTACATCAAAGCCGCAACATG
>PFTH01000218.1:3894-5130 GCA_002789465.1 Candidatus Roizmanbacteria bacterium CG_4_9_14_0_8_um_filter_34_12
ACAATTTTTCTCAAAAATAGTATAATAAACAATATGAAGACCAAAAAAACCACCTCAAAAACCGAATCATTCAAAGTTAAAGGCGAAGATCTTTTGAAAAAAATTAAATCTTTAATACATAAAGGAAATATCAGAAAAATCAGCATCGAAGACAAAACTGGAAAAACCATCATTGTTCTTCCACTCACCATTGGAGCAATTGGAGCGATTCTTGTTCCCGCTTTTGCTGCGGTTGGCGCAATTGCTGCCCTGGTTTCCGAATGCACCATCAAAGTCGAACGAGAAAACTAATCTAACCTCTTCGCCCACCCCCAAATACCCCTACAAAAAATTCATGTTTCAATTTTCCCAAATTTATTATTTCACCAAACTGATATTCACCCTCAATCCTAAAACCTCTGCAATTTTTTCCAAAAATCCCAGTGAGGGATTAACATTTCCTGCTTCAAAGCGGGCAATAGCAGACTGTTTCGTTCCAATTTTTTTTGCCAATTCTTTCTGCGTAATTCCTTGTTTGGTTCGAGCAGTAATCAGCTCCGAAATCGCCAGATAACGAGGAGTTAAACGATCATATTCTTTCTTCACCGCTTTATTTTGTAATAATTCTGCCTTTAATTGGTTCCAATCTTTCATAAGCATTGAATGTCAATTATTAAATCTATTAAGGTTAATATAACATCGACGTTATATTATGTCAATAACCAATATCTTTGTCTGGCTATATCAAGCTCTTTTTTTGGTGTTTTATTTTTTTGTTTTTTAAAGCCATGAAGAAGATAAATCAACTTTCCCTTAAAACCATAAACAATTCTTATCTCGTCTTTACCACGAATCCGTAATTCGTAAAGATTAATATCAAGTTTTTTTGCATGTGGCATACTGAGAAGTGAACCGTGTATTTCCAAAAGATCGATTAGGTGAGCGATTTTAGCAATTGCTTGTGATTGTTGTTTTTTAATAAATTCTGCGACTGGTCTTTCTCCCCTTTTGGTTTCAAATTCCAATATTTTCCACTCCATATTCTAAATATAATTCGCAATTTTCGGATCGAATTTTATTATCTTGATTTTTAGACTCCTCGTTTCATTTTATTTCTTCTTTTTCGGCAATTTTCGATGGTAAATCACTTTTCCCAATCCAATTTTCAAACCACGACCTTTCATTGCTTTTTGAATAATTTTTTCCAGCTTTTCCCGATAATCTTCTGTATCAGATAGATCAAAAAATGGAATCAGC
>PFTH01000178.1 GCA_002789465.1 Candidatus Roizmanbacteria bacterium CG_4_9_14_0_8_um_filter_34_12
TGTAGTGATGTTAAGTATTTTAAGATATCGTCTGGAGATAATGCTTTTAATGAATCTGCTAAAAGATTTTCTGATAGATCGGGTTCTAAACTAAGCTGCGCGATTAATGAATTACGTAGTAATGTGCCGGTTAAATTCCTATGTTCATTGGTCCTACGTATAGATTCCATATATTATATTTTAATATTAATTAACACTTATTGTCTTAAACGCTTTTTTTTGTGAGCCCGGTGGGACTCGAATACTGTAAATCAAATAAAAGATTTACAGTATAAACCCACAACCATCCCGCAAAGCGGGAGAGATGTTCTACTTGAGCTATTTTGTGAACGTTTTTGGAAAAATTCGAACCCACCTTCGTTAAAACTACGGCGGGCAGGCGCATTTCAAAGAAAATTGTTAAAGTGTTAACTCGCCCCGCTTCGCGGGGCTCGCAACTGTTGCGCGGCATCCCCCGCCTGCATAAGCTATCGCTTAAGCAATTGCGGGCAGGCCACCCGCCGCGCTGATGTTTACCCCGAACCGAGCTGTGCTCTGGTTCTGGGGTTATTTTTTTTGCGCGCGATTTTGCTCGGCTCCGCCGAGCATTTAATAATTATTCCGATCTTTTTTAATTATACTCGTTTCAAATATTCTTGGATTATCTGATTGCATTAATGTTTGAGATGAAATTCTAATAGTGCTTACATTTTCTAATCCAGATGGTAACGCATCTTGATAATCTTTTCCTGAATGTCTTGGATATGTTTGAGCCAAATTCCATCTCGTATTTTCAAATTGTTGTATATCTTCAATAGGTAACTCTACATTAAAAAGTCGTTTGACAAGCCTATTGATTCTATTTATCCTCTCATCCCCGTCACTTTTTGATACTGACCTATCTTCCGGTTTTGGCGCACCCTTTGGTTCTATAAGTTCTCTTGTTAGCCACAATCCGCCATTTGATAATGTATTTTCTACAACACGTGTTAGATTTACATATTGTTCAGGCGTTAAACAATAACCGAGAACATCACTGATTATCAAATCTGCTTTTGGCGTATTTTTAGGCAAGGATAAAACATCAGATTGTATAAATTCGGCATCTGATATTAAACCAAACTGTTTATATATGCGACCGATCCCAATGGGTATTGGAGATATATCAAAAACAGATAGTTTACCCTTAAATCCTTTTGTTTTTAACCAAGTCAAAGTTTCAACAACGTTCGGTATTGAAATTGCGCCAAATAACATTATTTGTTCTGCACCTATTATTTCGTCGTCAATTTCTTTTTGTAAATCCCTTGCCACTCTCGATACCGATAAAAATATTTCTGCGGGGCTACCATGTAATTGTGAAAACACTATTACCCTATTTCTAGAAAGCTCGGGGATTTCCATTTTACCTGACCACGAGTTCGATATTTTATCTTCTGGGGGGGGCATTAATGAATTCCATACAGAAAAACTCGAAAGCTGTTGTAATGGACTGTGCAATCCACCGTTATAGTCTCTTTGTAAACTCGGAGAAAAAGTTAACTTCGTTTTTCCTTCTGCTGTTGTAGTAACACAAAAAAGTTTATTGGCTAAATCTCTTTCTGTTTCGTTTACAGGTGGTAGTTCATTTTGCGACATTTTTTATATCTTTGAAAATTTTTATTTTGTATAAATTTTCAATAAAGTCTGTTCCGGCGTATCCAGCCAAAAATGAAACCTGCCATTCGGTATCAACCAATACTCCCGCCGCCGCTCCAACAACTCCAGAAATTAATTATACCCAAAATACTCCAATTTTATGGGCCAACGGGAAACTTTACAGAATTCTTTTCAAACTTACTTTTTTATTCTTGCAATCAACTATAGCCTTATAGCTAAATTTTGTAAGAAAGCTTATCCCGGCAAGAGGCGTGCTTTTTGAAATTAATACCTGAATATAAGAAATCTTGCCTTCCATTGCCGATTTGGCTAATGCAACAGGAACATCAACGGTATCGCCATTTGCTATTTGCGCTTTTATTACACCTGTAATTTCCAAATTTAGTTCTTTTGCCATTTTTGGAGTTACCTGAAGATCTCCTGTAAATCCCGTATCAAGAACACAAAATGTTTTTTGTACAGCTTCTTTCCACGCGACCACTGTTTGTATTAAAGGAACATTTTCAATAAAAATGCCAGTAATCATTTTATTAATATACCAAAAGATTTTGCGATAGTCTCCGCCGTGTCAAAACCTATTTTAACAACATAAAAAATTTTGTCAGAATGGCCCTTTTTAGCTAAAACAAGAGCATCGGCGCTTGTATTTGCTAAATACGCATTCTCACTTTCAACATCAATCGCTAAAAACTTTCCGTTTTCTTTCGGTTCATATCTTGATTTTATCTTTTGATATATTTTTGAACCTTTATCGGCAATAATTTGTATATTTGAATTCATAGTTTTACTTTATCAAAACTGAAAACAATTTACAAGCAAGTGTTTTAGGCAAACACATTTCTGGAGTGAAAAGCTGCTTCCATTTCCTTATTGGTGAACGTTTTCGAAAAAATTCGAACAGATTTCAAACAAAGGTAGACACGGCGAGTGGCCGGCTGCACTCGCCGCGCCATCTTCGCTCGCCTGCCCGCCTCTGGCGGGGCCTTCGGCCTCGCTTATATTTTTTATTTTTTGCGCGCGCGATTTTGCGTTCGCAATGGAACGCTTTAATTATAAAGGATAAAATGAGAAAATAAAAACATGATTACGTGTAGCTGTATCATACCTGTTTATAACGAGGGTAAGCGTATTTTGAAGGTTCTGGATGAATTGCTAAAAATTAAATTGATATATGAAATTATCTGCGTAAATGACGGCTCAACAGATAACACTCAACAAATACTTGAGACATACCGATCAAGAATCAAGATTGTATCGAATTCTAAGAATCTAGGAAAAACAGGAGCAGTCAATCATGGGATTCAAGTTTCGACTGGTAATTACATCCTTCTCTTAGATGGAGATTTGCGCAATTTAAAATTTCAGGAAGTGGAAAATACGATTAGTAAAATGTTTAAAGATCCAGCTATTGATATGATTATTCTTAGACGGAATGCTCCTTGGAATATCAAAATACTTCGTGGAGATATTTTAGTATCTGGTGAGCGAATATTAAGAAAAAATGATTTAATGAATGCTATCAACGAATTAAAGCCCAAAAGATACCAAATTGAATTTGCCATAAACAAATATATGTATATGAACAATAAAAAAGTCTATTGGATGACTTCTTCAATTCGGAATACATGGCCAACCACTAAGTTTGGTTTTGTAAAAGGAATGCGAAAGATTGTTTTAATGAATTTGAACATTTTAAGTTATGTCGGTTATCTCAATTATTTAAAGCAGTTCTTATTTTTCTGTAAAAAGAGAGTGACATAGAAGTTCTTTCCTCCAAAGGCGGACAAGTAAAATTTTTGCGTTTTCCTTTGAGACAAAATCTACCCTGATTTTGTCCTGTTCGAGCCGACTTTTTCGAAAGCACGGCGGGTATTCCTAGCTGCCCCCACTCCCGACTCGATTTCACTTTTGGTGAACGTTTTTGAACAAATTCGAACGTATTTCAAAGGTAGCGGCGGCTGACCGCACCAGCCGCCGCACTATCTTAAAGCTCGGCCTTCGGCCTCGCTTATTTTCAGCGCGCGCGACTTTTGTGCTCGCTATGCGAACACCATAAAATCTGATAAAATTCTATCAAAGAATGACTAAAAAATCTATGATTAAATTCAAATATTTATCAAAAGAAAAGATCTTTAAATTATGGAGATTAATGCTTATTCCTATTTATATTTTAGTTGTTTTTCACTTCCTAAAAGATATAACCCAAGACATACTCCAAATACCAACAATTTTAGACTTTTTAGGAGATGTAAACGAAGACCTGTCTCGTTTACCAGAAACTCTTGTTTGGTTTTATCATTGGGCAATGGTTAATACTTTTTTTATTGAGTTGTTTTTGCTGGTTGCTATTCCTAAGTGTTGGAAAACTAAACAATCTTCGAAACTTGATTTGGCCATTTTAATTTCGTTGTTTTATTTACTTGCGATGTTTTCTCTGGCTACTCTGCTTGATCCAAAATATCAATGGATATTACTAGGTGGTAATTTGCAACAAAACACTCAAGAGAGTAAAGCAGAGAAAGTAGGCAAAAAGATCTCAATCCTTTCTTACAATGTTTTAGGAGGAGCTTATACGAAAAAAATATTGGATGGACTAAGCCACAAAATTGCTAAACCTGATGTTGCTTGCTTCCAAGAATTTCCAGAAAATATCAATTTGTCTTCGCAATTTGAAAAGTATTTTGGACCTGATTATTCGTCAGAAAAAAGCTTGAGTTTGATATTTCCGGAAAGGAAATTTGGTTTAGCAACATTTTATAATCGGGAAAAATTTGAGCTGTTAAACTCAAAAATATTACATCTTTCAAGCCCAAATTGGACCATCTGGGAGAATATATTTACTTTCTCTCTCAAAGATGGATTTTCAGGACCTTACGATCGCACTGCTTTGATAACCGTATTCAAACACGATGGAATACCGTTGACGGTGGTTAATACTCATTTAGGCTGGGAAGGTGGATTAAATAATCAAAGTCGTCAACTAAATCAGATTTTAAGCGCTCTAGAACGATCAAATATAAATAACAATGTAGTTTTATGCGGTGATTTCAATGTAAATATTCGAAGTAAAACATCTCGTCCTTTCTTTGAAAAATTAGAACAGACAGATTTCCACGATTTCACAGACAATATTGCTTATTCTGCAAATTTGTCATCTTCATTTTCGTCTCCAGAGGATAAAATGAAAATTGTAAAATCTTCGCTTAAAATAATGGTTAAAGTATTGAAATATTTGGGAGTAAATACTAAACAAAAAATTGATTACATTTTTGCTAAAGATTTGAGGTGGTCTTTTAGCGAGGTTTACGAAATTGAAGGATCAGATCATTATCCTATTTTTGTAGAATTAGTTCTTTAAAATTTTTGCGTTTTTCTTCATTCTTTATTACGGCGGCTCTCGGCGGACTTGAATTTTCCCTTTGC
>PFTH01000123.1 GCA_002789465.1 Candidatus Roizmanbacteria bacterium CG_4_9_14_0_8_um_filter_34_12
AAAAGGAACATTGGAAAAGAGCAGCCTAAAAATCAAGATTGATTTAGCTTTGGTTGATTACTACGTTAAAAATAAAACTGATTATAAACTTAAAATAAATGATCTAAAAAATTTACTGGAAAAATATGTTAAACGTCAATATTCACAAAAGGTTAATATTATAATTAATGCTCAACTAACAATCACTGGAACAACAATAGAAAATATGAATTTTGGTCGAGTAGGGGATGGTAATTTAAATAACGGATTAATCTCCTATATCTACCCACAAGCAATGAAAATGTCTTATGGTAAACATCCATCACATATCAGTCGAACTTATCAAAAAATTGCGCAAACAATAGCTAACCAAATTAATATAAAATTAAATAAACGAACTTTTGTATGGCTCTATGCTGATAAAAATCTGCCCGTCTCACAACCAAAATTAATCCATGTCCAAATCGCAGATTATCAAATAAAAGATAATCCGCTAATTGAAAGGATAATTAATAAAAACTTTAGCTTGCTTTCAATTTAAAGCGCTTGTATAAATTTATTCTTCATGTTTTCTATTTGACCTATTCATATATTTTAGCTTATAATACATAAATAATGCTTAAAGTATATTTTACCGCTTTAACTTCATATGACGGTGATTTTCACTTTCATTATCGCGAGATTATAAGGTTACTCAAAAAAAATGGTTGTCAAATTTTATCTGGAACACAAATAATCAATCAAAAACTATTCAATCGTGATGCTAAACTAAAAAAAACTGACATATTCAAACGAGAAACTAAGTTGATACAGATGGCAGATTGTGTTGTAGCAGAAGTTACTAAACCATCACATGGAGTAGGAGGAGAAATTGTATTTGCTCTGACTCAAACAAAGCCAGTATTAGGATTAATTTATAATGGAAATGAAAATAAGATTTCGCCGATGCTGACGGGTAATCCATCAGACAACCTCTTCCTTGAGTCGTATACTGTGGAGCAACTGCCATATAAAGTCAGAGACTTTATCAAACATATAAATAATCTGAAAAAAAGAAAGGGAAAACTAATTGTTATTGATGGCGGAAACGGTTCTGGTAAAACTACCCAAGCACAACTATTGATCGCATATTTAAAACAACAAAAAATTCCCG
>PFTH01000024.1 GCA_002789465.1 Candidatus Roizmanbacteria bacterium CG_4_9_14_0_8_um_filter_34_12
AGAAAAAATTGAAAAAGGCACTCACAACAACAGGAGGTATATTAGGGTTGCTTATGGCGCTGCAAATGTGGATGGCGATGAAAAAAGAATCGTCTTCAGGTGGTCAGCAAATGGGCTAGATATATTACTTTAACCTTTAGGTTCCTCAACTACTTTTCCTTCTTCTTTCTCTTCTTCTTTAGGTGGCACAAAGAACTGTTTTCTGGCTTCTTCTATTTCGTCCCTATTAGTATTATAATCCCCTGGAATTGCTTCAAATTGACGACCTATAGCTAAAGCGCTTTTTAATTGTTTATATGTTTCTTTTTTTGCTGGGTCTTTCAGGCCTTTTTCCTTAATAAATCTTATTGGACCACGAAACATATTTTCAGAACCTTTAGGAATATTCAATATCGCATTCATCTCATCTAGAATTTCTTCGCTTCCAACTACGCCTTGATCTATTTTTTGCATCAATTCATTAACATAAGTTTCTTCTTGGTCAAAATCCTGTATATTTTCACGAACCAGGCTTTCCGAAGGCTTTCTATTTAAGAACTCTGTTCGTTCTTGTTGATATTTTTCTTCCGCTTTTATAGCTGCTTCTGTTGCTGCTATTTCGGCTTGCCTCGCTTCTTCTTCGGCTTGCCTCGCTTCTTCTTCGGCTGCCTGCGCTTTTTCTTGGGATAGCCGCCTATCCATTTCCCTGTTTATGCCATGAGCTTCATCCCAATCTTTTGCATATTTTTCTTCGGCTGCTTTACCTTGTTCAAGGACGGCGCCAGGGACTTGTATCTCCGCCTGAGCCGCTCCTTCGATAACCAATTGTTTATAAGTCTCCCAGTCGTACTGTTGTTCTCTTATTGAATTTCTGAAAAGAAAATCAAGTCCTTTGATACCTTGATTTATTGCCTCAGGAGTTCCGATCTTCATCTTTGTTGGAGCATCGGCATCTTTAAATATCGTATAAGCTTTTTTCACAAGGGATCTTTCCGTATCGTACATTTCCAAGAAAAACTTTTTCAATAATGCTTTATCAACGTCAGTCAGCACTCTTTTTAGGTCTTCACCAGCATTTTTAGTAACTGCTTGGATAAAACTTTCAGATATTTGTTCACGAATATTCCTCTCCACAAAATCCTCTCCAATAAGATTACTACGGCCTCTTTCTCTAAGGTTTTCAAGATTCTGCTCCTCAATTGGTATACCAAGGACAATAGCCCGCATCTTATCAGCGTTAACACCGGTAATTTCAGCAGCAACTTGAGCTAAAGAAATACGATTAGCTTCCCACATAGTCAGATTTTGCGCTTCTTTAAAGTTTCGGCTTTCCTTTATAACTTGAGAAATACGAGCAATTTCAACTTGGTCCCCGACAGTAAATCCTAACTTCCTATATACCTCTCCGTCCGTTTCGTAACCTTGGACATTAAAAGCATTAAGTAAACCAGCAAAGACGTTTCGCTTAATATTGCCAATTCTATGACGAAGTTCTTGAGCTTCGACAACAGTCCCGGCTGTCCTGACTTGGTTTTCAAGTCCGGCGATTGCAACGTGAAATTCTGCCGGCATCATAACATTTGTGATGGCTTTAGCGACATGAATATCGATTAATGCCGAATATTCGGGAACAAGAACTCCTTCTTTCCGATCAACAACAATAGGAGTTTCACCAGTTAGAATTTTACTAACTCCTTCTTCGCCATAAGCTTCTTTGACAAGCTTGGCCATAATTTGTCTTTGCGCTAGATTTTCGTCAGGCTTCAGTGCATAAGGTCTGTAACCCTGCTCAACAATATATTGAGATAATTCTTCACGTCCGCCAGCAGCCAACGCATTAAGGAGTGTTAAATTTGAAAAGACGCCTTTTCTTTGAAAGTCAACTTTTTTTCTATCAAACATTAGTTTGCTTACTTCATCTAAATACTGTGAGGTAGTAGTAGAATTAGCTTTTCCAAGACGGTGGAGAATAAGACTAATGACTTCAGCTTTTTGCAGTCTGCTTCTTAAAGGCGGTAGTTCGAGCCCGGCCTTTTCGCCCCTTTGAAAATTCTTTGGAACAAGATGCATGTCTTGAAGATCTTGTTCTGTTATAATGCCGCTGTTAAGCCTAATACCTTCCTGAAGCATAATTCTAAGTTGTTCATCGTCGGTAACATAGTCAACGAGATTAGTATCTTTTTCACCAACTTTGATTTTAGTGGATTTACGCATTTTTTCTGCATCGACCTGCTTGTCGACTTCTATCTTACCGCCTCGAGCATTAATCTCCGGAATCTTATCAAGCATACCGTCAACCTTTCTTACTCGTTCCCAAGCAATGGGTGCATTTTTCAATACTTCGGGAAGAACTGCAGCTTTTGCTAATTCTGAAGAAATATTTTGCGGGACTGGTGGTGGTGCTTCTGGCATATTTTTTAGGACTAAAACAAATTATATAATAAATTAGTCCTTAAATCAATAATAACTGAAGACATTTCTTTTTGTCAAGGGCAATATGATAATTATTACACCCATATGATAATGTCATAGTTAACCACGTGAAAATGTCATACCCCTGATTACGGGTAGAAGTACTATTAAGGTTCAACTTTAATAGTTACTTTTTACCCAATATGAAGGAGAGAATTATGACAACGATTGAACGGTTACGAGCAACAGTTATTGAAGAATTAACAGAAGGTCAGATAAACGGTACAACCGCCGCCACAAGGTTAAATTTATCAGTGCGTCAGATTAAAAGACTGAAGGTTAAGTTTAAAGAGAACGGCCATGACGGATTGATTCATGGAGCTCGAGGTAAAACGGGATTAAGAAAAATTAATATTAATTTAGAAAACAATATTGTGAAAATTATTAAAGAAAAATATTGGGACTTTGGTCCTTTAATGGCCTACGAGAAATTGCATGAATTTCACCAAATTAAAATAGGTCGCGAGACCATAAGAGCGATCATGATAAGAAATGATATCTGGAAATTAAAAAAGAGAAAAAGAAGTCAATATTTTTCATGGCGTGAAAGACGATCCTCTTATGGTGAACTTCAACAATTTGATGGTTCCTATCATAACTGGTTTGAGGGACGAAACCCGTTACTTCCTGAGGTTTGTTTACTTGCCTCAATTGATGACACCACAGGTAGAATTACAAACGCTAAATTTGATCATAATGAATCGACTAACGCCGTGTTTAAATTCTGGTGGGAGTACATAAAACAAAATGGAATACCATCTGAGATTTATCTTGATAAATTTTCTACCTACAAGATCAATCATCCGGCCGCAGTTGATAATGCAGAACTGATGACCCAGTTTCGCCGTGCTATGAAGGAGTTGGGAGTTCATATAATCTTGGCTAATACTGCCCAAGCTAAAGGCCGGGTAGAGAGACTGTTTGGAACTTTACAAGATAGATTAATCAAAGAAATGAGGTTGGCAAATATCAGTACAATTGAAGACGCCAATAAATTTTTAAAAGAAAAATTTATTCTATGGTTCAACTCCCGGTTTGCCGTTATTCCTAAATCAAACAACAACTGTCACCGGAACTTAGATATTTCAACCACGTCACGACTCAATGGTATTTTTGCCAAACATTACGTTCGAGGAATTAATAATGACTTTACTATTCAATACAACTCAAAATGGTACCAACTGAAAGAAATTCAACCAACAACAATATTTAAAACAGAGAAAGTAATGATTGAGGAGAGATTAGATAACACGATAAAAATTAAATACAAAAATCATTATCTGAATTTCTTTTTATTACCGGATAAACCGTTAAAAGTTAAATCATCACCGATTATATTAACTGAACACAAATCAAACTGGGTTCCACCAATTGATCACCCATGGAGACAGTTTAGTTACGCATAAATTACAAGTTAAGGGGGTATGACATTTTCATTTGGGTTTGACAGAGGGTTTTTAAATTAACGGCAATAATTCAATAATTTGTTTTGTTTTTTCGGCGGTTGAAAAATGCCCACCTTTCTTTATAATAATACATTTTGCCCCCAATCTTTTATTCATTTCTTGGGCTTGGAATAAAGTAATATAAGGATCATTGTCTGAAGTTATACAATAAATTTCTTTAATATTTTTTTTGATCTGTTTGTGATTGATTTTGTTTGTCCAGAAAGATTTATGATTCTTAGTCAAATCGTCAAAATCCCATCCAGCTACAAGAACCATTTTCTTGTATTGATGTTTTTCTGCTAGTCTCATTGCCAAAAGACAACCTAGACTATGACCAATAATTATTGTCTCTTCATCTATTGGAAAATTCTTTTCAACAAAATTCATCGCTGTTTTTAACTGCGGATAGTTAGATTCAAAAGTTGGAATTCTTGGATAAAACACCTGATAGTTTTCTTCTTCTAGTTTAGTTTTCAACCACTGATACCAATTGTCTTTTGGTTTACTATACCAAGCATGAAGAATCAAGGCTTTTTTCCTCATAATTTTATTAGGAAACAACATGTATTGGATGCCCTTCTACAAAATTTTTTATATTATCTACTATTATTTGAGATAATCTATATTCTGCTTCTTCTGTATTAAATCCAATGTGAGGAGTAATAGTAACATTCGGATTTTTAAAAAAGGGATGTTTTTTTTCAATTGGTTCTTCTGAAAAAACATCTATCCCCGCTGCAAAAATCTTGCCCGATTTTAAATTATTAATTAACAATATTTCATCTATTACAGCACCTCTTCCGGTATTAACTATACTAACTCCTTTTTTCATTAAATTAAATTCCTTTTTACTAATCATTCCTTTAGTTTTTTTTGTTAAAGGGGTATTAATTGAGATAAAATCGCTATCTTTTAATAGTTTTTCAAAACTTGTCCTTGATGATTGAGTATTAATATACAGAATTTTCATATTAAAACCTTTTTTAGCTATTTCAGCAATCCTTTTTCCAATAGATCCATACCCAATAATTCCTAAAGTTTTTCCTCTTAATTCTTTACCCTTAAATTTTATGGGGGTCCATTTTCCATTTACAATTTCTCGTTCAGCCTCAGATGCTTTCCTGATGGAATGAAGCAATAAACCA
>PFTH01000189.1 GCA_002789465.1 Candidatus Roizmanbacteria bacterium CG_4_9_14_0_8_um_filter_34_12
TTAAGCTCGGGCGGGCAAAAAGGAAGGGGGTTGGGGGGAAGGAATTTTTGCCCGCCCTCGCTTTTTCGCCGCCGCCGAATTTCGTATTTCGCTTTGCGAAATGCGTCGCCAATACAGTTGCGCTTGACCCGCCCTGCCCATTCGCGCGCAACATCAAGGAACTCCCTATGCTAACTATAGTATGTAGAATCAAAATTAGCAAGTGTGTATACTAAAAGTAGCATTTAAGATTATTGATAATATTATGAAAAAAGAAATTTTAATAAAATTTGGCAAAAAAGTAAGAGAAATAAGAGTAAGACAGAATCTATCGCAAGAAAAATTGGCCACAAAGGCCGGCGTTCACCGCACTTATATTGGCATGATTGAAAGAGCAGAAAAAAATATCACATTGGAAAACATTGAAAAAGTTGCCAAAGCTCTTGGGTTATCAGTCAAAGAATTATTTAATTAAATATGCAACCAAATAAAAAATTTATAACAATTAATGATAATATAGGTAAAATTAAAGCTCTTTTGTATGAGTTGGTTTTACAGCCAAGATTGAATGCGATTAAATGGTCTCTGATTACAAAACAAACTCCGAATATAAAAATTGGTTATCCTGGCCAACATCTCGCGTCTTTAATAACTGGAATGGAGGGAGAAAGAACTGGAGCGAGAGGGAATGATTTAATTGACGGATCTGAAGTTAAATCTTGTTCAAGAATTGATCAGTTAGATATTTGTGGGGATTGTAAATCACCTGTAGCTCGTCTCGAGGAAATTTGCTCTAATTGTGGTTCAAAAAATATTGATAGAAAAAATGATTCAAAATGGCTATTTTCAGTTAGAAGTGAAGATGAGTTGAATTTTTTACTTCACGGGGTGGGCAGGGTTTTATTGGTTATGGGTGATTATCCTGATTTTGAAAATGGTAATTTTGAAACAATACGATTTCAGGCTTTTGAAATTTGGCCAGAAAATAAAAGGAATTATAGATTCGCTGAAATAATGACCAATTATTATAATAAAATTTATTTAGCTCATAAAAAGAAAAATGCAGGTAAAAATCCTGCACCTAAAAATTTCTGGCCGTATCAATACCAGTTTTATATCTGTAATCCAATTTTAGTATTCTCTTGTTTGGTAACTAAGGCTAATTCGAATCCAAAAATTGAAGTTCAGCATTATTTAGAACCATCTGTAAATCGTGAAAAGCAGGAATCTGTTTTAATGCCTGCTTCAATTTTAAATGAAACAGAGATGAATTTAATTTTTAAAAAATCTCCTAAAAACGAAGTAACTAAAATGATCAAAAAAGATCATTTAGATAAATTAAGAGGGTTTAAAAAACTTACCCTAGAAGATAAACAAAAAATGTTTATTGGAATAAACGAAGAATTGCGAAAAGTTTTACCGTTGAGAGATACCGATAAAATTTCTACATCTAAAACAAAATATTCGCGCCGAAATCATTTATAGCAACCTAGGAGTTCGCTTAAATTGATTAATCCTTTCTTTGGAAATTTTTACATACTTTTCGTCAAGGTCTATTCCGATATAATTCCTGTTTAAGTTTAAGCAAGCTAATGCGGTTGATCCTCCCCCAATAAAAGGATCCAAGACGACCATTTCTTCATCACTACTTGCTTTTATTAGTCTTTCAATCAATTGCAAAGGCTTTTGTGTAGGGTGATACCTCTTTTCTTTGTAAAAATTAATATCGCTCCAAACATCAGTAAAACCCATTTGTGGGTTAAAGACAAAATTAACTTCTGAATATGGCTTTTTAAAGTTTAATATTTTTTCAAGTTTTCCCCATTGTTCTTTTGTTGGTATTTGTGCGAGTATGTTTTCACCGGTATAAAGAGACCATAATCCGCCACCATTACTTTTCACTTCCATTTTGTCGTTTATTTCTTTGGCAGTTAATCCTGCTTTTTTTTGTTGCTCAAGTAGAAATTTTTTTATCTCGGGTTGATTATTGCGAGCGAAAAACAAAACGCTTTCTGTCACATTTGGAAACATTTTATAATTTTTTGTAGCCCTACCACTTATTGCTTGTATTCCTTTGTTTATAATTATCTGTTGTCTTAGTGCAAAACCCCCTCTTTCGATTTCCGGCAATAAATAAGACAAAGTTCTAAAATATCCAAATAAATAAAAACAGCCTGTCTTTTTTACTACTCTTGATAATTCCTTGAGCCATTGTTTGCACCAATAAATATAATCGTTTTCTGTGCGCCATTTATAGTCCCATTTTTCATTTATAACTTTCCAGTAAGGCGGATCCGCGACAATTAAATCAACTGAATGATTCGGCAGTTTTTTTAATTCCTCAATTGCATCTCCGCAAATGATTTTATTTAATGGAAGTTTATCAAGTTTTTTTAAAGGTCTTTCGACTTCAAACTTCTCCTTTATTTCTGGAGAGAGTATTTCATTTTTTATTACATCAACAACTAGTCCCTGAATAATTATTTCTTGCTCACCCCTTTTTATAATAATAGGCTCATATTCTTTATTAGCTGGTTGCAGACGAATTTGATTTTTCTCTTTGTAAAATGTTTTTAAGGTTGCCTCGTAATTGTCAATTAAGGCAACAATTTTCTGTCCGTTTTCCGCTGTTTGTTGTTCTTTTACCAAAACAACATCACCGTCATTAATGTTTTCGTCAATCATGCTATTTCCAGCTACTCGCAAAGCGTAGAAGTTTCCGCCTTTCATTACTTTTGTTTTTGGTATGGCGATAGTTTCCTTGACTTGAATAGCCTCAATCGGCTGACCGGCGGCAATAACTCCCATTAAAGGAATTTTTACCATTTGCTGACTTTCGTAAACAGATATGGACCTTGGACTATTTTCTTCTTTGTTTAAAAACCCTTCGTCTTGTAATTTTTTTATGTGAAAATGAATCGTAGAAACAGAGGATAGTTTTAAATGCTTTTTGATTTCTTCCAAGGAAGGCGCAAAACCCTTCTTTTTTTGGAAAGAAGTAATAAAGTCCAATATTTGTTTTTGTCTTTTTGTAGGCATAAATTTATGGCTATTGACTTTCGATTTACTTTCGATTATACTACCAGTATAGACGAATTTAAAAATGTCGTCAATACTTATAAAAATTAACTAAAACAATATGCCAAAATTTAGCAGGACCCAAAAGTTTACAAAAGCCAATATTGCCAATGTTCCTCAGAATAAGGCAATAATTTACAAGATAAAGAGTAAAGACGGGGAAAATCTTTATACCGGAATTGCTGGACGCGGTCGCCCACAGGACAGGTTGTTAGAACATAAGGAAATTAAAAAAGAAATAATTCCAGAAGGCACGAGATTTCAATATGCGCAGGTTAAGACAAAGGAAATAGCCAGCAAAATTGAAAAGTCGATTATAAAGAAAGAACAGCCCGAATTTAACGAGCAACATAAATAAAAATTTAATAAAATATGGCAATACCAGAAACACAATTGGAAACATGGGCAAATCAAGGTGCAATTACAACGGCTAAATCAACAGCTGACTCTGTTAAAAACGCTCTAAATTCTTATACAGAATGGCCAGAAGGAATTGATTTTGAAGTTTATTTGCAAGGTTCTTATAAAAACGACACTAATATCCGTGGTGATAGCGATGTGGATGTTGTTATTCAACTTAATTCAACGTTTTACAGCAATCTTTCTGAAGATCAAAAAGGTGTTTTAGGATTAACTCCCGCCTCTTATGGCTTGCCAAATTTTAGAGCAAATGTTTTGAACATTTTAAAAAGTTATTACGGGCAAGATCAAATAGTTGAAGGCAATAAATCAATAAAAGTAAAGGCAACTAATGGAAGGCTACCTGCTGATGTTGTTGTTTGCTCGCAATACAGACAATACAAAACTGTAAATAGTTACGATTATATTGAGGGGATATGCTTTTGGACCCAAAATGATAATAGACAGGTTATAAATTATCCCAAAACTCATTACGATAACGGGGTTTCAAAACATCAAAATAGTAATAAATGGCACAAGCCAGTAGTGAGATTATTTAAAAATTTCCGTGGAAGCATTTCTGGCGACGCAACACCGTCGTACTTTTTGGAGTGTATGCTTTATAACACGCCTAATTCAAAGTTTGGGACGAGCTATGGGGATACTTTTTGTAATATCGTAAATTGGCTTAATGAAAATAGCTTGGATAATTTTGTCTGCCAAAATGGACAACTTAATCTTTTTGGTACATCACAAGAGCAGTGGAGTACAGGCGAAGCAAAAATTTTTATTAAAAATCTTATTTCACTTTGGAATAATTGGTAATATGCATACCTACTCAATAGATACAGAGGAAAGAAAAAATATTTTATTATTTTTAGCTGTAGTCAGCATTATTTTTTCTTGGAGTTTTTACAAAATACTTGGTAACTATCAAGTTTTTTTGCCGTGGTGGATTGAAAGTCCATCGATATTATTTTTTTATGGATTATTTTTTGCGATTTTTGATAAGTGGTTTTGGCAATATCTCAAAAAAATAAAGTTTGTAAAAACTCCCAATTTAAATGGAGAGTGGAACGGCAATTTAAAATCTTCTTTTAACAATCACTCTGTGGAAGTAAAAGCTACATTAAAAATCTTTCAAACTTGGACAAGGATTAAAATTTTATTAACAACAGATCAATCCTTATCTCAAAGTGAAACAGCCTCAATTGTAATTGACACGCCCGAAGGCAACTATTTAAGTTATCAATATATTAACGAGCCGAAATCAAACTCGGTTAAAACTATGAGTATTCACAGAGGAACAGTGAGATTGATTTTTGACGAAGAAAAAAACACTTTGAATGGCGAATATTATTCCGGTAGAGATAGACAAAACTTTGGTAGTTTAAGTTTTGAAAAGAATACAAACATTAAAGTTACTTAATTATAATTTAGGCGGTGCGCCCCGCTTTGCGGGGCACGAAATTCGGCGGCGGCGAAAAAGCGAGGGCGGGCAAAAATTCCTTCCCCCCAACCCCCTTCCTTTTTGCCCGCCCGAGCTT
>PFTH01000110.1 GCA_002789465.1 Candidatus Roizmanbacteria bacterium CG_4_9_14_0_8_um_filter_34_12
ATGGGATGAGCTTCCTGTCAAATACGGTTCTCCGATGACTTGTTGGAGAAGGCTTAAGAACTGGCAAAAACTTGGAGTATGGAAAAGTATCTGGAAGAAACTACTGGTGATGCTTGAAAAAGAAGGAAAGATTGAATGGGAAGTGAGTTTTCTTGACGGTACCTTTGCACCCGCTAAAAAAGGGGATTCAAAGTAGGTCTGACCAAGAAGGGTAAAGGTACAAAGCTGATGATCTATGTGGATGGAAATGGAATACCACTCTCAACACTGGTTGAAAGCGCACAGAAGTCAGAGGTAAAGTTGGCCTTGGAAACGATCAGTCAGGTATCTGTTGAGGCAAGACCATTACATCCAAAGAAAAAAGCAGGCATATTAGTAGCAGATAAAGGTTATGACGCTCAGTGGTTGAGAGACAAATTGCAGGAACGCAATATCAGAGCAAAGATACCAAAGAGGAGGAGGAAAGGACAAAGAGATGAACCGCGCTACAATCAAACAATCGTTGACTATTATCGTACCCGTTGGATTGTCGAGCGGACAATCTCATGGTTTTCCTGGTACAGAAGAATTCTTACCCGTTGGGAACGCGATGATGAGGTTTATGAAGCGTTTTTAACCATCGCTTGCATAATGATCTGTCTTAAGAGGGTTTTGATATAAGTTCTAAGAAGGGCAGAGAAAGGAGACAGAATGTTTAATCCATTTAAAGGTTTAGGTGATCTTAAGACTATGCGGGATCAAGCCGTACGTATGCAGCAGGCATTGGCCGGTGAAGAAGTGGTGGTGGAAAAAAACGGGGTGAAAGTAATAATGAGCGGAGATCAGAAGATAAAAGAGCTCATAATTGACGGTGAAGAGAATAAGAGAGTCATGGAAGCTGTGGCCGAAGCTATCAAGAAATCACAGGAAATTGCCGCCCGCAAGCTGACTGAGATGAGTGGGGGCTTACAGGGACTTTTGGGAGGAGGAAAGTAGAAACCGGTAATCAATCACCCGATTTCCGAAAAAGATTGTAATTCCATTTATTAATAGGTGGAGGATAGTTGATTAGTTGGTCTTTTCGAAATGATTCTAGTTACAGGTTCACTTGCTTTTGATCAAATATTG
>PFTH01000098.1 GCA_002789465.1 Candidatus Roizmanbacteria bacterium CG_4_9_14_0_8_um_filter_34_12
GTAAAATATCGATATGAAAGTCATTATTCTTTGCGGTGGGACAGGAACGAGGCTTAAAGAGGAAACCGAGTTTAAGCCGAAGCCAATGATCTATATTGGAGACAAACCGATCATTTGGCACATCATGAAGATTTATGCTTCTTATGGTTTTAATGAATTCATTCTAGCTTTAGGATATAAATCCGACTACATCAAGGATTATTTTTTAAATCAGAAGGCCTTTACTTCAGATTTTTCTTTGGAAACCCATCATCATAAAACAAAGTTTTTTCTCGATGATCGTAAGGAAATTGATAATTTTAAAATTACATTTGTTGATACGGGGATAGATACTTTGCCTGGAGAAAGAATTCTCCGTTGTCAAAAATATATTCCTGAAAAAGATAAATATTTTATGGTGACCTATGGAGACGGAGTGACGGATTTAAATATTGACGCTTTGTTAAAATTTCATAAAAAACAAAAAACCATTGGTACGGTTACCGGCGTTCATCCCCGATCAAAATTCGGACTGGTAAAGTTATTTAAAGACAATATTATCGATAGTTTTGTCGAAAAGCCGGTTTTGTCCGATTGGGTTAACGGCGGTTATATGGTTTTTGATAAAAGATTTTTTAAATATCTCAAATATGGAGAGACAGAGCATCCGGCTTTAAAAAGACTAGCTAGAAAAAAGCAATTGTCGCTTTTTAAACATGAAGGATTCTGGTTCTGCATTGATACTTATAAGGAAATGGAGGATCTGAATAAGATTTGGAAAAGTGGAAAGGCACTGTGGAAAGTATGGAAGTGACTCCGTAGGAGTCATCCCGAACTCGTTTCGGGATCCTATTATAATTAAAAAAGATCCTGAAATAAATTCAGGATGACAACTATGAATCTAAAAAATAAAAACATTTTAGTGACTGGAGGGGCGGGGTTTGTTGGTTCACATTTAGTTGAAGAGTTGATTAAACTAAAAACCAATGTAATCATCGTCGATATCAATTTTGACAAACGATCTTATTTATTCACAGAAAATCTTCACAAAAAATCAAAAGTAATAAATCTAAATATTTGCAATTATAAAAAATTATCAGCTTTAATTAAAAAATATCGAATTGAGTTTATTTTTCATTTGGCTGCCCAGGCATTGGTCGATGTCGCCTATAATGACCCCAAAGGCACTTTAGAAAATAACCTTTTGAGTACAATAAACATTTTAGAAATAGTGCGTACTAATCGTAATATTAAAGGAGTAATTGTTGCTTCATCTGACAAAGCTTATGGGAAGCTGGATTACACCCCCGGGGTGTTATCTAGGAAAAACCAAAGACTCACCCCGGGGGTGAGGCCTAGGTATAAAGAGTCCGATCCCCTATCCGGCGACCATCCTTATGAGACATCAAAGTCAGCGACTGATTTGATAAGTACTACTTATTATAAAACCTACAAGACTCCGATTATCGTCACCAGATTTGGCAATATTTATGGAGAGGGAGATTTAAATTTTTCAAGGATTATTCCGGGTATAATGAAATCTCTTATCAATAAGGAAACTCTCGAGATAAGAAGTAATGGGAAATATATTAGAGATTATTTATATGTCAAAGATGTGGTTAATGGTTATTTGTTATTGGCGGAAAATATTAACAAGATCAAAGGAGAAGCGTTTAATTTTGGATCAGAGGAAACTTTATCTGTTTTACAAATAATTAAGCTGATAGAAAAAGTCTTAAATAAAAAAATTAAATATAAAATCTTAAACATTGCTAAAAACGAAATCCCCTATCAATCGTTAGATTATTCGAAGATAAGAAAGACTTTAAAATGGCAACCAAAACATTCAGTCAAAAATACCGTTGAAAATATATACCGATGGTATAAAAAATACACTTGACAAGTTTCTTCAAACTCTCTATATTATAGAGTATATGGAAACTTATACCTTAAGTCAGTCGATCAAAAAAATTTATGACAGTGGTCTATTTTTTTTTACGACAAAGACTTTAAGAGATGTTATTGGTGAAAAAAAAGAAAGCACTTTTTTTAAATTCATTACCAGGTTGATTGACGACAAAATTTTATTGAAAGTAGAAAAAAATAAATATCTTTTGAATAATTCAAAAATAAACGACTTTGAACTGGCAAATTTTTTACAAACTCCTTCTTATGTTTCTTTCGAGACAGCCTTGAATTATTACGGTGTTCTCCCCCAATTTCCTTATGAAATAACATCGGCGACTTCAAAAAAAACCAATCAGAAAAAGTTTCAAGATAAAATATTTTCTTATATTCATATAGATAAAACTCTTTACTGGGGATACACCAAGAAGGACAATTTTCTTATTGCCAACGCCGAGAAGGCTTTTCTTGATCAAATATATTTAGCTTCTAAAGGACTTAAAAGAATCAGTCTTACGGAGATTGATACTTCAAGATTGAAAAAAAATATTTTAATACAATACATAAGGCAGTTTCCTAAAATTAAACAGTTTACCGCAATGCTGGAAAAGTTAAAAAAACTTGAAATCATATGATAACCCGAGACAAATTATTTGAGCTCAGTCGAAAATATAAAATAAATGAGTCGACAATTTTACGAGAATATATCCAGCTTTATTTTTTAAGCAGGTTTTATTCCTATAAAGAAAGCAAAAATATTTTTTTCAAAGGAGGCACGGCTATTCATTTGATATATCATTCTTCAAGATTTTCCGAAGATATGGATTTTACTGTTGAAGAAGCAGAAAAAAAATTCACCAATTTTATTCTTAAATTTTTTTCAACGCTCAAAAAAGAAGAACCGGTTGAATTCAAAGAAAGGAAGACAATCGCCGGCAAAAGATATCTGTTAACTTATGCTCCGTCTTTAGTCAACTATAAAGTTTTTATCAATCTTGATTTTTCTTTCCGGGAGAAAATTTTTCTAAAAGAAAAATCCATCATTAATACGGATTTTCCGGTTATTTTCCGTTCATATCTTAATCATCCGGATAAAAACGAATTGTTAGCGGAAAAAATAAGAGCTTTTTTAATAAGAGTTGAGGGAAGAGATATTTATGATATTTGGTATCTTTTGAGTCAAAAGGGAGAGATAAACGAGAAAATAATCTTAGAAAAACTAAGATACTATAAAATTAAGACTTTTAATAAAAAAGATATTTTCAAAAAATTAGACAGTTTTGCTAAAAAAGATTTTATTTTAGATTTAAGACCTTTTGTTTCGATAAACGAAAGGGAAAAGCTGGGAGATTTTTTCGATTATTTAAAAGATTACATTAGAGAATCCTTATGAAAATAAATTTGTTTTCCGCAAAAAACGAAATCCCCTATCAGTCGCTGGATTATTCAAAGATAAAAAAAACCCTCGGCCGGAAACCAAAAGAAAACATCAAATCAACCGCTGAAAGAATTTTTAATTGGTATAAAGGAATTTAAGAAATTATTGGCTTTGTATCTTGATTACTACTTTATATGTAGAGTTTCTGAAATAAGATAATCAAGGCGATTGATTAATTCTTTTTTTAAATTATTTTTTATCCAAACTTTTTGTTTCTCATCTATTAATTCTCCCAAACCGTGTAATATAGTCTTGCTACTGATGTTTTTTTCAATAAACTCAACTAAGAATTTAAGATATGAACTAAGATTTTTATTGATAGAACTTTCAATAATTTTTTCATTTGGAATAATTCCCTTTTTGAGATAAAAATAGGCATCGTAAAAATCACGATTAGCTAATCTATTTCTTGTAGTACAAGCTAAAAGTTTTGTTGCAAAAGCGTCAGACTGATTTAAAATTTTTACATCAGTTCCGTAAAAATTTTCAATTACATAATCATATTTATACTGTGTTCTTTTTGAAATTTCTATTTTTATATTTTGATTTTCTTTTTGATAATTAACCAAATAAAAAAGAGTAAATCTTTTATCGCTTTCTTCCTTCAGCTGTCCATTTTTTATTAATATTTTTGGAATTACTTTTTTTATTTCTTCAATTTTATTTTCATCAAGCAAATCAAAATCAAGGTCGGTAGAAAAACGATCAAGCCCATAAAAAAAATAAGCCATTGTTCCGCCTTTAAAGCCTAATAAATTAGCGATTGGCGAACGATAAATATCAGTGATTATTTCAAACATTACTTGCCGGTGAAGTTTTATATTGAGCATATTCTTTCAATCTCCTTTTTTGTTCTTTTATTATATATTTTGCTGATTGCAAGCAGTTTTTCTTTATTTATTTTATTAAGGTTATCAAAATAATAATTTTTTGATAAATAAATAGTATCGCAAATAGCTCTTTCTACTAAGGCAACTCTTGCCCCTTTTTCAATAAGTATACCGATTGGATTATAAAGAATTTCGTTTTTGATTTTAAAGTATTGATAATCAATCTTATTGATTTTTTCAAAATAACTATTATTGGATATAGAGGTAATTTTATTAGACGAGTCTTGAAAAATCACTCCATTATCGTATAAGATCCGTTCAAAACTAACATAAGAAGGCCTTTTAAGTTTATTTGCTAATTCAAATCGGTTATATTCATTAGTATAAGAATAAATTCCTCGTCTAATTCTTACTAATTCTTTTCTTTTTAACATTCGTAGTAAAAGCACTTTTAGATAATTGCGATTATTTATGTTAAAAATTTTAGACAAGTCTTCAACGCTGAAAACGGTTTTTTTAGAAGTAATAAGCTTAGTTAATGACATATTTCATCAGATAGTTATCATTTTTGATAACTAACTAATGACAGTATAGAATAAATACAATAAGTTTGTCAATGGGAGTCATTGCAAAATTATCCAGTCTTATTTACGAGTGGTATATTTTTTTTTAGAATTTTGTCAAGTTTAAACAGAATATCAAGTTGTATAAAAATAAACAGTTTATTAAAATGTAAGTAATATTTTGA
>PFTH01000144.1 GCA_002789465.1 Candidatus Roizmanbacteria bacterium CG_4_9_14_0_8_um_filter_34_12
GCTTTTAGGTAATCCAAAAATTCTTGTTCTTGATGAACCAACTTCAGGTCTCGATCCAATTGAACAAGAAAAAATCCGTGAGCTAATTAAAAAAACTGCAAAAGATAAAACTATTATTTTCTCAACTCATATTTTATCCGAGGTTGAAGATGTGGCTAATCGACTGATCATAATCGATCATGGGAAAATGGTGTATGATGGAAAAAAACCAAAAGGAAAAGGAGCAGTGGAGAAATTATTTAAAAAACTTGTTAAAAATTAACCTAACTATTCTAATTGATCTAAATAAGTTCCAATAACCAATTATTAATTGATTAATTGAGGTTTGGGATTTGTTTAGAAATTAGGTTAATTAGAAATTAGTACTTAGATATGTTTAAATTATTCAGAAAAGAGCTTAATTATTATTTAAACAATCCGGTGGGATATATTGTATTGATTCTTTTTGCTGTGTTTGCAAACTTTTTATATATCAAAGATATTTTTGTGATTGGATCAGCATCACTGCGTCCGTTTTTTGGCGTTTTGCCATGGTTACTTATGATTTTTATTCCTGCTTTAGCAATGCGTTCGTTTGCAGAAGAAAAAAGGAGCAATACCATTGAAGTGCTATTAACTCTTCCCATTTCCGAAACTCAAATCGTGATTGCGAAATTTATGGCATTAATGATTTTGATGGGAATTGGTCTTTTGTTAACAATTGGACTGACAGTTTCATTGTCAATGTTGAGCAAAATATATTACCCGGAGATTCTTGTTGGTTATTTAGGAGCAATTTTTTTAAGTATGACATTAATTAGTTTATCAATGTTTTTTTCCAGCCTGACAAAAAATCAGATCGCAGCTTTTTTAGGATCGGTGATCACGATCTTTGTATTGTTGGTGATGGGGACGGATTTTTTTGCAACTGTATTTCCAAGAACAATTCAAGAGGGAATGACAATCTTTACTCCACTTTATCATTTACAAAACTTTACAAAAGGTTTGATTGATTTTAGATCGGTTTTCTATTTTATTTCCATGACAATAACTTTTCTATTTTTGACAGTTGTAAATTTGGAAAAACGCGCATAACATGAAAATCAACTGGCAAAAAATAAATCTTTTAAAAATACTACGTTTGGAAAAGCTAACGAGTAAATTTATTTATGGATTAGTATTTGCAGTTCTTATTATCTTAAATCTTTTAATTGCGCAAGTTCCACTACGATTAGACTTATCAGAAGGAAAAGCTTATACGCTGTCAACTTCAACAAAAAAAATTATTAGCAAAATAGATGATATTGTTAATATTAAATTTTTTAATTCATCAACTCTTCCTCCGCGATTATTGCCATTAAAAACAGAAGTGACTGATTTATTAAGCGAATATGGAAAAGATAGTAGGGGAAAAATTGTTGTACGTATTGTTGATCCAAAAAAAGATGAGAAGACACAGACGGAAGTTCAGGAACTGGGAATTCCAGAGCTTCCATTTCAACAAATGGAAAAAGATAAATATGCAGTTTCTTCGGTTTATTTTGGAATATTGATTACTTACGGAGATAAAAAAGAAGTTATTCCTCAGGCTACTGATATTGGAAGTTTGGAATATAGTATTACCTCGGCAATCTATAAGATTAGTCGGAAAGAGCAGGAAAAAATTGGAGTCATTGGTTACGACACAGCAGCAGATCCTCAAACAAATCCCTTAGCGAGTTTGGATAAAGTGCTTGGTCAACAGTTTCTTATTGAGCCGGTCACGATTTCATCAGACTCGGCCAGTAGCAGTGAAATCGCAAAAGACATAAAAACATTATTAGTATTTGACACTGGAAGTAAAAAATATACGGACTTGGAAATTAATACAATAAAAAATTACATAAAAAATAACGGAAAAGTTTTGGTATTTGTTGATGGAGTATGGGTGAATGATAGTTTGACGACAGCACCAGCAGAACATAATTTATTTTCTCTCATGGATTATTACGGAATAAACTTACAAAAAAATCTTCTTTTATCAACAACGGCTGAGTTAGTTAATTTTGGCAATGAAACAATGCAGTTTTTTTCACCATATCCTTTTTGGGTGAAGGCAAATATGTTCAACAATAAAACCGGTTATTTTACCAACATCCGCCAACTGACATTTCCTTGGAGTGCGTCAGTTCAAGCGTCAAAAAAATCAGGTTGGGAAATTAATGAATTAATAAAAACCAGCAACAAATCATGGGAACAAAAAGACAACTTTGTTTTAAATCCCCAAAGCATTCCTGGACCGCAAGCAAATGATCTTAAAGAATATTTAGTTGGGATAGAGGCAAAAAGTAAAAGTAATGGACAATTGGTTGTGATTCCTTCATCCCGTTTTGTGTTGGATCGTTATTTGAGCCAATCAAGTGATAATTTAGAGTTGGTTTTAAATATCGTTAATGGTTTGGCTGCCGGTGGAGCGCTGTCTGGAATTCGCTCCCGCGCCGTGGGTTTTTATCCACTACCGGAATTATCAGACAGTTCTAAAGATGTTTTTAAATACGGAAACATACTACTTCTTCCAGTTTTGTTTGGAATTTATGGAGCGTTTAGGGTGATGAGACGGAAATAAGCAAGAATAATATATGGAAAGTAAATTGACCTAATTATTCTAATTTCTAATTAATCTAATCAATGTCCAATAACCAAGTTTTTATTGGAAATTGGGATTTATTTAGAAATTAGGTCAATTAGAATAATTAGAAATTAATTAAGTTTATAGAATTGGAACCTGTAATTCTGTGACTAGATTTTCTTCATTTTTTTCAGCCAGACTTCCTCGCCAATAGATTTCCCGGCAATCAAGGTCAGGATGGCACTTTAATTTATGTTCAATTACATATTGATCAACAAACTGCCAGACATAAGACATATAAGAGTATGAGCCAATATGAATATAACTTACAGTTTTATGTTCAGGAACAGTGATAATTTGCAATTTTGGTTTTGGTTGAGGTTGGGTATCTCCAAGATAAACTCCGGTTGTCATTTTTGAGTCATGAGGCGAATATCCATGATTATGAAAGATGGTAATTCCAGGAAAATGATAATATTTATCTTCAGCTAGTTGAAAAACCTCACGTTGATGAGAGGCAATATCAACATAACGGCCTTGTTTTTTTAAAGCATAAATCCAGTAGAGATTAATAGTTTTTATTTTAGGAGTAACCAATAAATTCTGATTTTTTAAAGAGTTAGAAAATTCTTTGGCTTTATTAATCCGTTTTTCAAGAATATTTTTTTGTTGTTCTAAGGTTTTGACCTGATTGGCAAATAAATTTATAAGTAAGTCATTACGCCTGATATAAAGCTTAATTTCTTTAAGTGTGAGATTGAAGCTTTTTAAAAGTGTAATTTTTTGAAAAATTAATGCTTGTTTGGGTTGGTAATAACGAAAGTTATTTTTTCGAACTTGTGGTTTAAGAATTCCAATTCGATCGTAATAAATTATGGTTTTTTTCGTGGTATCGCAAATTTCCGCAAATGCTTTAGTTAATAACATAAGGTTATTATACTTTATTCAGACTTCTTGATAAACTTGTACCAGACAATGTCATTGCGAGGAATCCCGCTTAAGCGGGATGACGTGGCAATCCCATTACCAATAGGATTTTATTTATATTAACGGGATTGTTCCTCGATTAACACTCGGAATTATAACCCCTCGAAAAAGCTCGGGATTATAACTTCCCCCGCTAAGCGTGGTTATAACCCCGCATTGCGGGGGTTCGTAATGACAGTTAAATCTCACTTTATAACTCTCCTGATTTGCGTATGACGTACGGGCATAGTTTATAATGCCCAGTCATATGATAATAAGAGTGCGAAATGCCCATGAACACAATCTAAAACATATTGATGTTGATATTCCCCGTAACCAGTTAGTGGTGTTTACTGGTTTGTCCGGAGCGGGAAAATCATCATTGGTTTTTGATATGATATATGCTGAAGCGCAAAGACAGTATTTGGAGAGTTTAACAACTTATGCGCGCCAACGTCTACCTAAAATTGGGCGTCCAAAAGCTGATGAAATTAGCGGGATTTCTCCCGCAATAATAATTGACCAGAAACGTCTTGGAACTAATCCACGCTCCACGGTGGGAACGGTAACGGAAATCTATACCTATCTGCGGTTGCTTTTTAGTCGTTATGGGTTGCCTACAATTGGGGATTCCACCTTGTTTTCTTTCAATAGTCCAGAGGGAGCTTGCGAAAATTGCAAAGGTTTGGGGGAAAAGTTGGTAATTGATGAAAATAGTATATTTAATTGGGACAAGTCAATTACTCAAGGAGGAATTCGTCATTCGGAATTTCGTTCCGGTAGTCGTCGGACCAATATTATTATTGCCAGTAATTTATTTGATGTTCATAAACCCCTAAAAGATTTTAGTCGGCAGGATTTGGATAAACTGCTCTATAGTGGGAGATTAGTGATGAGTGACAAAACTCAAGGCTTTATCCAAAAATATAGTTTTGAAGGAGTGGTGACTGGGATTATGAGACGGCGAGCTGATAGACGGGGACTGTCTTCTTCAACGCTTGGTCGTGATAATAAATTTTTTAAATTAGAGCACTGTGATGTTTGCCAGGGTTCAAGGTTAAATAAACGTGCTCGTGCAGTTTTAATTAATAATAAGAATATTGTCGAGTTGGTAAATATGGAGTTGGATGATTTATATGAGTTTTTTAAAGACATTAAACATCCACTAGCACAACCGATTGTGGCCAAAATGACGGAGATGATTGAGAGTTTAAAAGAAATTGGTTTGGGATATTTGTCCTTAAGCCGGTCAGTGCGAACTTTGTCAGGTGGTGAATCACAGCGGGTAAAAATGGCACGGCAACTAGGTTGTGATTTGATAGAGATGCTATATATTTTGGATGAACCAACCATTGGACTGCATCCGCGTGATATTAATCAAATGATTACGCTTTTAATGAAAATTCGTGATAAAGGTAATAGCGTTTTAGTGGTTGAACATGATTCAGAAGTGATTAAAGCAGCTGACTGTGTAATTGATATTGGACCATTGGCTGGGGAAAAAGGAGGAAAGGTGATGTTTATTGGAAAGCCGAATGATTTGAAGCAAAACAAAGAGTCTTTGACTGGAAGATATTTAAGTAATAAACGTCATTCTGGTAAGCGACCGAGCCGATTCAAACTCGGCGAGGAAGCGCATCCAGAATCATCTAATGTAGATTCTGGAGTCGTCGCTACGCTCTTCCCTAGAATAACGACGGAAGTTTTAAACATAACCAACGCCTCAACCAATAACTTAAAAAATATCAGCGTTGATATTCCAACTGGTGTTTTAACTTGTATTACCGGAGTTGCCGGTTCGGGTAAAAGTTCTTTGATTTTCGATTGTTTCTTGGAACAACACCCGCAAGCAGTCGTAATTGATCAATCACCAATTGGAGCAATGAATCGCGGTAATCCTGCCACTTATACCGGTGTGTTTGATCGAATCAGAAAGACTTTTAGTCATGCAACCGGGAAAAATATTGGATTATTTAGTTTTAACTCAATTGGTGCATGTGAAAAATGTCAAGGGTTAGGTTTTCGGGAAATTGACATGCATTTTTTAAGCAGTGTGACTTTAATTTGTTCAGAGTGTGAAGGTCGACGTTATAAAAAAGAAGTGCTGGGATATTTGTATCAAGGAAAGTCAATTGCCGATGTTTTGGAAATGACAATCAGCGAAGCAGTAAAATTTTTTAGTGATGATGAAATTGTCAGACGATTGGGGATTTTAAAGTCAGTGGGTTTGGACTATTTGGAACTAGGTCAGTCCTTAGATACGTTATCAGGTGGTGAGGCACAACGAGTCAAATTAGCCAGTGAGTTACATAAAAAAGGTAATATTTATGTTTTGGATGAGCCAACTACAGGGTTACACATGGCAGATATTGAAAGGCTTATCGTAATTTTAAGACGATTAGTCGATAACGGGAATACCGTGATAGTGATTGAACATAATTTAGACGTCATCAGTTGTGCTGATTGGATTATTGATCTAGGGCCGGAAGGTGGAAGAAAGGGTGGGGAGGTTGTTGTACAAGGACGTATGAAAGATATTATTAATTGTCAACGATCGTATACGGGACATTTTTTAAAAAAATTAATGGATTAATGAGTTAACAGATTAACGAATTCAAAAATCATATGAAAAACAAAATAAGTAAATTGGATGAAAAAAATATAACATTTCTTGAAGAAATAAAAACAGTTTATGTAAAATCGGGTAGCGGAATAAATGGAGCGAAAAAAGCATTTGATGAGCTTGAGATAAAGTTAAAGTCAATTAAAGGGAGAAAAATGTATGGTATATATTGGCAAGGTGATTATTATGCTTGTTCAAAAATAAAACCGATTGATAATCTTCAGCGATTAGAACTAGATACGTACATTATTCCTGCTGGAAAATACGCAAAACTTATAATGTGTGATTGGTTCGACAAATTACACTTAATTGCATCTGCTTTTGACCAAATAAAAAAAGAAAATGCGTATGACAGAAGTCGACCAGAAATAGAGTATTACGAGAGATTTAATAAATTAATTTTGTATTTACCAATAATATGAAAAACAAAATAAGTCAATTGATTGAGTTGGTAAGGAGCTTAGTTTGGATTCTTAAGATTAGTTATTCAATTAATCGTTTTAAATTTATTGTCCGAATTTTTGTCACAATTTTTTATGTTGTCCTCCCGATTATCTCCTATTGGTTATTAAAACAAATAATTGATACTTCTTTAGTTTTGAAATCAACATCAATCGATGTAATTAAACCAGTCCTATATTTAATTGCATTAAAAGTGAGTTTTGATGTGGGATGGTATTT
>PFTH01000077.1 GCA_002789465.1 Candidatus Roizmanbacteria bacterium CG_4_9_14_0_8_um_filter_34_12
CTTCGAAGGAGGATAAAATTATCGCTTGAAAAAATGCTATAATACCTATATACTGTATATCTCTATGAAATATATATATTTTGTTGCAATTTTATATATTTTCGCCGCAACATTTTTTTATCCTATTAGAGTTGCGGCAACAAATGAAGTTTTTTTTCAGATATCCGATACTCACGTGGCGGACGACGCGAAACATTCTTCTCAAAAAACTTATCTCGAAAACTGGATAGCAGAAACCAATAATTCACAATCTCAATTCTCCATTAATACCGGAGATTTGGTAGATTACACATATAAAGCTAGTGATTTAGGTACTTACATGAATATCGTAAAAAACTTAACCAAGACACATCTTTATATTAGTGGAAACCACGACTATCAGGGAACAGCTAAATATAATTACAAATCGCTTGGTTATAACGAATATCCAGTGTTTTCATATGGCGATTTTATCTTTCTCGGATCTCCACCAACAATCGGCTCTGTAATAGACTGGGCTAAGCTTGAACAAAATCTAAAACTAGGAAAGGGAGAAAAAAGATTGGTTTTGCTTCAGCATATTCCACTATTTGCTCCATCTTGGCTCAAATGTTCAGGACTACCTTGTAATGCTCCCAAATGGGTTCAATCATCTATCAATACCTCAAAGTTTAATAATTTAATAAAAAAATATGACGTTGAAGCGATACTTTCCGGACATCTCCATACTGCATATCAGATGAAAGATAAAAAATTATTTTTTGATCAAATAAACGCATCTAGTCTTCTTGCCAACCGACAAAATGTGCTGGCGGAAAACAATGGTAGTTTGTGGGTGCAGGATGGCAAATTTTATGAAGAACCGATGGTGATTGTTAGTCCAACACGATACGACACTGAATCAGGTTTAGGAACAATATTGGTTAATGAGCCAATAATTTTAAAATATTTCGGAAAGACCAACGTCACCCAAGTTCTTTACAGAATTAACTCTGGTTCTTATTTTAATATGACAAAAAATGCTAATGTTTGGATTGCAAATGTTGATTGGACAAAATATATAGGTTCCCCGCGTAATTTATATGTAAAAATACTATCAAATGGAGTTTTGATAAGAGAAATTTCTCAACCCATCAAAATATCTACTTCTTTTCCAAATGCACGACCAACTATTTCATTTAGTAATCCGGATTTCTATAAGATAATTTTTTCAGGACAAACAAACTTAAGCATGAGTTTTGATGATGATGCTGGTGATATTAATCTGGTTGAGTTTTTTATTGACGGAATGCAACGAAGTTCCTGGTCCTATAACAAAGCCAAAAACAGGAGCATCTCATATGCTTGGGATACGAAAGCCGAAACAGAGGGAAAACACATTTTAAGATTCAAAGTCACAGACAAATTTGGTCGAAAGACATATTCCGATAAATTCAGCGTCAACGTACAAAACAACACGCCTATCCCAACTCCAATAATTACTCAAGTTCCAACTATCACACTCACGCCAACCACAACACAGATGCCAACTATTACTCCAACTTCAATCGTAACACAAGCTCCAACCTCTACTCCAAACCCAACCATCATTCCCACTCCAAGCTCCTGCATATCCAATGAAACAAAAGAATTCCAACAAGGACTTAATAATTATAATGAAAGCGTTGACTCTTATTTTTATATATCAGGTTATTCGCCTTCCAAAGCTAAATTAGGAGACCTAACGCCATGGGATCAACAATATTTTAAAATTTCCGGTTACTATCCTAAATATAAAACTCTTTTAAAATTTGGACTTTCCTCAATTCCAAACGGTAGTAAAATAATAAGCGCGGTTTTAAACTTAACAGTATCCAGTTGGGATGGACAAACAGAAAAACCTATTCATCTTTTTGCACGGATTAATAAAGCTTTTGATCAAAAAAAAGTTAATTGGAATATGGCATCTTCAACTGAATCTTGGTCAATTCCAGGAGCACTTGGAGAAGGGTCTGATTATCTTTCACCAGTAAAACCAATGGTTGTTCGATGGGGAGTTAACACTATTGATATAACCGATTTCGCTCAATATTGGATTTCCAATCCAGATCGCAATTTTGGTTTAATGATATGGGAATCCAATTCCCATATGGCAACATATTATTCTTCTCGATATTCTTCTAACCAAGCAAAAAAACCAAAACTTACGGTTGTATATTCCACTTGCAACTAATCTCCCTTTTAATCACAAAACTTTTTAATATATACTTCTTGCACTTGAGATTGCAATTAGTATACACCCATCTAATCCACTATTGTCTCGCTTAGCGGGACAAACTGGAGTAAGATGGGTATGGATTAATATTGATTAACGCGTTTTTATATTGCGTTATTAAAAAGACTTGATTATAATCTCTCATATGGACAAAGTTGAGAAAATTCATCAAAAAGCCACTACAGAAATTAATACGGTGGGGGATTTATCTAAACTAGAAAAGCTAAAGATTAAGTATCTTGGACGGCACGGCGAGATTAATAAACTTCTTCAAAACATAAAATCGGTTTCAAACGATCATAAAAAAGAATATGGCCAGAAAATAAATCAGCTAAAAAATAAACTCACTGAAATAATCGATTTAAGACATCAAAAACTAATAACTCAATCGGAAAAATCACAGTCAGTTGATATTTCAATGCCTGGGACGCAAACACCAAAAGGCTGCCTGCACCCCATCACTATAGCAATTCAAGAGATCACTGCAATTTTTTCAAAAATCGGTTTCATCCGCATGTCATATTCGGAAGTTGAATGGGAATATCTGGCATTTGATGCACTCAATATGCCAAAGACTCATCCTGCCCGTGATGATTTTGAAACTACTTTTTTAAGTGGAAAACCCCATGAAAAATTTGGGAAAATGATTCTCACTCCCCACACTTCATCTGGCCAGATCCGGGAAATGTGGCGCTTGAAAAAACCACCAATTCGCATGATTAACATTGCAAAATGTTATCGTCCAAACTGGGACGCAACTCACACACCAATGTTTCATCAGTTTGAAGGAATGTGTGTAGACAAAAACATCAACATTACTCATCTTAAAGGAGCGCTTGATTATTTTAATCAGTCATATTTTGGACCGGAAACAAAGACAAGACTGCGACCACATCATTTTCAATTCACAGAACCATCATTTGAGGTTGATGTAACATGTTCAGCGTGTAACGGAACAGGTATCCTTCGACGCGCTTCGTTTGCTCAGGATGATCTAACGGTCAAATGTAAAATCTGTAAATCCGGATGGTTGGAACTTGGAGGAACTGGCATGGTTCATCCCAATGTTTTAAAAGAGGGGAATATTAATCCAAATGAATTTTCCGGTTGGGCATTTGGTTTTGGTATAGAAAGAGTAATCATGATGAAATATGGAATCGATGACATTAGAAATTATTACACCGGAGATATTAGATTTCTTAAACAGTTTTAACTTTATAAACTTTATGAACTTTACAAACTTTATAACTTATTCATGAATATAAAAATCACCCATTCTTGGCTGTTGGAATACCTTGAGACCAAGGCAACGCCACAACAGATTCAAGAATATCTATCACTTTGTGGTCCATCAATTGAACGAATTGAAAAAGTTGGGGATGACTGGATATATGAAATTGAGATTACATCAAACCGGATTGACACGGTATCGGTAGTTGGAATCGCCAGAGAAGCCGGTGCCATTCTAAGTCGTTTCAATATTCCAGCTCGCTTTAAACCTCCACAAATTAAAGCGCCAATTGATAATCCTGTTTTACCTTTCACCATCAAAGATCCAAAAAATTTATGTAATCGTTTAATGGCCGTAGTAATGAATAATGTTTCGGTTGAGAATTCGCCTGAATATATAAAAAATAGATTACTGGTTGCTGGAATTCGCTCATTAAATAATCTGGTTGATATTACCAATTATGTGATGTTGGAAATCGGTCATCCGACTCATGTGTTTGATTATGACAGAATAAAAACTAACAACTTTTTAATCCGTCAGGCAAAAAAAGGAGAAAAGATAACAACACTTGATGAAAAAACATATGAGTTATTTGAAAACGATATCATCATTGACGACGGCACTGGCAAGATCATTGACTTTCCGGGAATCATGGGAACGGCAAATAGTGTTGTGACAAATGAGACAAAAAGAATTGTTTTTTTTATTGAATCAAATGATTCTGTGGCAATAAGAAAATCTTCAATGACCCATGGAATTAGAACCATGGCAGCATCAATCAATGAAAAGTATCCTGACATAAATCTCGTTAAAACCGCATTATTTCGAGGAATAGAATTATTCGAGAAATATGCAAAAGCAAAAGTTGCAAGTAAGATTTTTGATATATATCCAAATCCGGTTCAAGATAAGAAGATTGAGATAAGTTATGAATATTTGACTGAGCGTATTGGGGTTACAATACCGGTAAATAAGATTAAAGATATTCTATTAAATTTAGGATTTAAGATTTATGAGAAAAATAATAAACTAGAAATCACAGACCCAAGTTTCCGTTTTCATGATGTTTCCCAACCTGAAGATATTGTTGAGGAAATTGCCAGAATTTATGGCTATCACAACATCCCAAGTCAACTTCCACCAATGGTTTATATAAAACAACCGGAAGATACCGAACGCCTATTCCAATATCAGCAAGTGATTAAAACTTATCTAAAACATCAGGGATGTTTTGAGGTAATGAATTACTCTGCTTGTTCACAAGACTTAC
>PFTH01000164.1 GCA_002789465.1 Candidatus Roizmanbacteria bacterium CG_4_9_14_0_8_um_filter_34_12
CGGATCTTTTTCCGAACAGTCAGCAAGTTTACCTGGAAGAGTTGCTCCTTCAAGCGCTCCTTTTCTAAGTACTGCTTCTTTTGCTGCTTTTGCTGCCAATCTTGCTTTTTGCGCTAAAAGAATTTTACTTAAAATTTCTTTTCCTACGCGAGGATTTTCTTCAAAATAAACATCTAGATATTCTGAAACTGCTTGTTGGACAATTGATTGCGCTTCTGAGTTTCCAAGTTTACCTTTGGTTTGTCCTTCAAATTGCAGATTAGTTGCCGGCATTTTTAAATAAACAACAGCTGCCAATCCTTCTTTGACATCATCACCCGTTAAGGCATCTCCAATATCTTTTTCACTTAATACCTTTTTTGCATAATTATTTATGGATTTAGTTAAGGCAATTCTAAATCCAGTTAAATGAGTTCCACCCTCATGAGTATTAATGACATTTACAAACGAATAAACATTTTCTGAAATGGAATCGTTATATTGAATTGCCACTTCGACTTCCTTATCTCCAACACTTTTAGTAATTAAAATTGGATCATGAAGAGTATGTTTTCCTTTTGAAATATCTTTGATCAAAGAAATTATACCGCCGTCAAAAAAATATGCAATTTTATCGTGCGTTTTCTTATTATGAATTTTAAAATATACGCTTTTGATTAAGTAGGCGCGTTCTTTAACTTGTTTTTTAAAAACAGGATAGTTGATTTCGGTGGTTTCTTTAAAAATTTCCGGATCCATTATAAAAGAAACTGCTGTTCCATTTGTATAATTAAAGTTAAGAATTGATTCTTTTACTTGTTTAACTGCATATAATGGGATTCCTCTTTTATATTCTTGACGCCAAAGTTTTCTTTCATGTCGTACCTCAACAATTAAATGAGTAGATAGGGCATTTACAACTGACGCACCAACTCCATGAAGACCGCCGGATATTTTATATGCTCCTTCTTGAAATTTTCCTCCAGCATGGAGTTTGGTCATGACAATTTCCAATGCTGAAGTTTTATATTTTGGGACAATATCAACCGGAATACCTCGACCATCGTCAAAAACCGTCATATAACCG
>PFTH01000190.1 GCA_002789465.1 Candidatus Roizmanbacteria bacterium CG_4_9_14_0_8_um_filter_34_12
AAGGCTCAAGAAGAGTTAAAAGTTTGTAAAGTGACAAGTTTATAAAGTTGATGGGGATTTTTAAGTCGGCTTTGGTGATTGGTTCAAGGTCTTTTTCAGTCAACAATTTATTAGCTTTTTTTTGGGCAAATTTAACAAAATCTTTTAATTGTTTTTCTTCAATCGTAAAGCCAGCTGCTTGAGCATGACCGCCAACATCAATCAGATATTTTTTTAAACTTCTTAAAAAGCCAGTAATATCAAATCCAGAGATTGATCGGGCAGATCCTTTATAGTGATTATTACTTTTTGTAATAATAATAGTTGGCCGGTAAAATTCATCAGCGATTTTTGAAGCAATTAAACCAATAATACCCTCGTTCCAGTGATTGGAAATGAGAATAACTAATTTAGGAATAACAATTCCACTCGCATGCGTCTTTGCAAAACCTCCCAATGCGATAGAGTCTTTTTCTTGCACGATGTTATCGTCGCAAGTGGGCGTTTGCAAATCCGCACGCTTCGTTTTATTGTTGGAAATATTTACGCTTGCAGCCAAATTTTTATTACCTGCCAATGTGATATAATCTTGTTTTTTTATAAGCGCTTCGTCACAAGTGGCCGAATAAAAATTTGCCTGCTGCGCTTGCTTTTCATTTAACAACATTTCTAGCGCTGCTTTCACTGATTTTTCCACCAAATTTTGACGGTTTTTATTCAAATCGCCTAGATGTTCTGCTAAACGAAAAGCTTTTTCCGGACTATTTGTACATAGTAATCGTAGTGCGTCGATTGCATGTTCCAAGCGTCCAACCGCATTAATGCGTGGAGCAATCATAAAACCAATTTCATATGGTGTGATTGGCTTTTCTTCCAGCCCGGCTTGTTTTAAGATTTGTTTGATGCCAACCCGTGACACGTTAGAAAATGCATCAAGACCAAACTTGACAATTGAACGCGCTGGTCCAATAAGTGGAACTAAGTCAGCCACAATGCCGGTTGCGGCAAGCGCAAGATAGTCGTAAGAAAAGTTAGTAAAT
>PFTH01000168.1 GCA_002789465.1 Candidatus Roizmanbacteria bacterium CG_4_9_14_0_8_um_filter_34_12
TTTATATCAACTCCGTTGATAAATATTTTACCTTTTTGCACATCATAAAATCGGCACAGCAACTTAATCAAAGTGGTTTTCCCTGACCCGTTTTCACCAACCAAGGCAATTTTTTGATTGGATTTTATGTTAAGCGAGAAACTCGAAAAAACTTTACGTTTACTGTTTGGATATCCAAAACTAATATTTCTAAACTCAATTTCATAATTATTTGTCATCCCGACCTCGAGCGAAGTCGAGAGGGAGGGATCTAAAACAGGGACGTTGTCTATTTTATTTTTCATCTCTAAAAATCGACGGATCTCTTTGATATATAGATTTGCCTCATATCCATAATTAATATTTTTCACCAGGTTTGAAAGGGCCAAAGAAAAAGCTGCTAGGTTACTAAGATAAAAAGTTAATAGTCCTGGGGTAATTTGCCTATTGATCAACATAATCAAGAGACTAACTGTAATATATAACCCAGGAAAATTTGAAAGTAAGATTCCCCCAAAACCATATACCACCCGTTTTCTTTCAATCTTTTTTTGATTAAAGTGGAACTCACCAATCAGTTGACGAATTTTATTGATAAAGTAGTCACCAACTCCATAAAGCATAAATTCTTTAATATAGGACAAATTTTCAAATAAATTAGAAAAATAAGTGTATTTTCTTCTTGTGGTTGAATCAGCATCCCAAATATTCCAAGCCGACTGACCGATCTTTAAAAGAATGATTATTGCGGGAATCTGAAACAAAAAAAGAAGTATTAACCAAACAGGATTTATCTGAATAACAATGATGCTCTGAACACCGATCTGCATTAAATTGTAAAAGCTCCAAAAAGCGATATTGAGCATATCGGTTGTTCGCCAAGAATAAGTATCTAAGGCTTTTTGTTTTAAATCTAAAAAATTGCTGTTTTCAAAAAATTCAATATCCATTTGATTAAGTTTTTTCACCATTACAACTGCAAAATACGCCTCTAAATCAAAACGCATAATCTTGAACATTCCTTCAAGAAAACTGTC
>PFTH01000124.1 GCA_002789465.1 Candidatus Roizmanbacteria bacterium CG_4_9_14_0_8_um_filter_34_12
GAAACCCAAACAATTAATGATTGAACTGGGTAGTGGCGATGGCAGAGTGCTACGTACCGCAGTAAAAAATTATAAAGTACAAGGAATTGGAATTGATGTTAATCCGGTTTTAAACTCGTGGGCAACTTTTCTCGCAAAACGTCAAAAACTTCTAAATATTAAGTTTATCTCAAAAAACATCTTTGACTATGATTTGTCAAAAGCTGATGCAATCTATCTTTTTTTAATGCCGGAGCTAATTGATAAATTGGAAAATAAGTTCAATCATGAAATAAGACCAAAAACTATCGTAATATCACATGGATTTGAAATCAAGTTTTGGAAAAAATACCTGATAAAAAAACGCGATCATAAACCATTTCCAACATATTACTATCTAATAACCTGACAGGTTTGAAGATAGTCTATTTGATAAGAACCTGTCAGGTTATTCAAGTTTTGGCAAATATGATAAAACTAACCAAAAAAATATTTATCTATTCGATTATTTTTTTCCTACTTTTAACTTTAAATTTTGTTATTGGGAAAAAACTACTTTTGAAAAAAGAGCGGCTTGTTCGGCAACAACGAATTCTTGATGAAATCGTTGATATCACTCAACTGCAAAATCAGTTTAGTCAATCAGCTAAAAAAAAGGAGATTTCAGAAATACAAACTGCTATCGAAACAAACGATGCCAGGTCTTCCAATCTTAAAGCTTTTTTTAGAAAATATAACTCACCGTTATATGATCACGCAGAATATATTGTTAAAGTTAGCGATGAATATCAGTTTGACTATCGGCTTTTACCAGCCATTGCTATGCAAGAATCAAATCTTTGCAAATATACTCCGGAAAACTCATACAACTGTTGGGGATGGGGAATATATGGCACTTTAGTAACAAGATTTAGTTCGTACGAGGAAGCAATTGATACAGTTTCAAAAGGAATAAAGAAAGAATATATTGATAAAGGATTGTTAACTACATCAGCCATCATGGAAAAATATACTCCACCTTCAACTGGCTCCTGGGCAAACGGAGTCAACCACTTTTTGAGAATGCTGGAGTAAAAGTAGTTCAAATGTCAAACTGCAAAAATCAAAGTAAAGTTAAAAGTTTAAAATATTTAATAATATCTTCATTTTTGATCTTTGATATTTAAACTTTGATCTTCTTTATTGCACTGACCTCGCAGTTGCGAGTTCTTGTGACATGGAGTATTGTGTTCCTTTTTTCTTTGAACGAGAAGAAAATAAAGACCCACGTTTTTTCTTTTTTGACATCAAAGCTTGCATCCAAGTACGAGATTCGCCAACCTTGGCCCGAAATGAACGAAGGATAGACAACACAATTTCCAAAAAACGGACATGATAAATTCCTGGTTTGTCAACCATCTGTCCAATGGCAATATTTTCAATATCAGAAACTTCATTTAACAATGCGTCATTAGACTTTTTCAACATTGCAATTTCTTTTCTAATTAATTCACTTAGCTCTTTTATTTGATTACGCACAATCTGACTTTCATAATATTCCTGATAGTTAAAAAGTGTAAACTCTTTACGTTGAGGAAAGGCACGGGATTCTTTAGCCTTAGGTTTGTTATATAGGGATTCATTAAAATTATTCTGATTTTTATCATCATCAAAATTACCCATAAGTTGATCAAACATTCCAGTTCCTAAATTCTTAATAGAGTCAACTGCGTTTCCAGCCATATTTTTACCCAAATCTTTGAGAGACTCAACGGAGTTTATATTTGTAGTACGTTTATTAGTTTTTGTCACGACTTTAGTTTGCATGGCCAAATTATACTACAGGCCAATCAAAAAATCAAGTGTTTTCTGCTTCCGCATTAATCCGGCATAAAAATAAGCATTATTTTGTGCAGCTTGTTTTTCTTTTTCATCTTTAATATTGGCAAAAAGTGCCTGCAAATCTTTTTCTTCAACCTGAATCTTCTCCAAATCTGCAATTTCATTCAAAACAAAGTCTGCTTTATAAATACTATCCACTTCTTTTCGATACTGTTCTTTTAACTTTCCTTGGGTTAGATTTTTAGACTTTAAATAAGCTTCCATAGTCAACCCAAGTTTTTGAACATCATCAACCAATTTAACTAATCGACGCTCAATTTCCTCATCAACTATTAAATCCGAAATCTCAAACTGTGTAGCGTCAAAAATACCAGCAAGAACAAGATTAAGTAAGCGTTGACTTTTAACTTCTGCGTTTTCTTCAACCTTAGCCTTATCTTTCCCCGGTGTCCAAATTTCATTCTTTTTTTCTCCCGCCTTCACATCAGCCACAATTTTTCGATAGTCTGAAAGTTTTAAAATTGGTTTTTCTGCTAACTCAATCTTCAGTTCCCAATCTTCGTTTTCCTTTGTCTTGTTTAAGCTAATTTTTGGATTAGTAATTGGCTTGAGATTTTCTTTCTTTAATATTTGATTATAAATGTCTGGGAGAAGGTTCTTGAGCATTTCTTCATAAATTGATTCTTTTGCAATATGTTTTTTTGCAAGATCTTTTGGAACCTTTCCTTTGCGAAAACCTTCAACTGCCAATTCACCTTGAAGTTTAATGAATGCTTTTTCTGATGCTTTGATGATTTCTTCTTTTGGGATTTTAATATCAATTGCAACAGTGTTTTTTGGAAGTTTGGATATTTTATGCGTAAACATATTACAATTCTACCTGATTATTGGAGAAATACAATTGGTTTTTTTCTTCTAAATTTTGCATCTGATTAACAAAATATTGAACACGTGATGCCCAAGTTTTACTTTCAGAATATATTCTCCCAATGTTTTCCAAGGTTTGAGCCCCTTTATCAATATACTGTTCGCGCAATCCTTTTGCAACTCGCTCAACACAATCAGCCCAATTATTACAGATTATCTTTCCTCCACCCCAACCAAAAGGATTGTATGAATCAGGTAAAACAAACTTACCACAAGTTGACTCTAAACAAGAAATTGCTGGAAGCAAATAACAATCTAAATCATATTTCTGACATACTTTAATAAAATCGTCTACATGATCAATCATCGGAGAATCATATTTTTCCAATAAATCATGAATTGTTTTTTTCTTTAGTGAGTAGTTGACCTTATCTTCTTTTTTAACGAGCAGTGTTGAGGTATAATTAATTTCCGCTGAGTTACCGGCATTTTTTTGTGCGAGTACAGGATTATAGGATAAAAGGAAGAAAAGAGAAACTATTATAAATAATAAGTTTTTCATAAATATAAATTAATTTACGGAAATCCTCCTACGCTCATGTTCGTCCCGAGGTTTACATCTTCGCGGACGAAAATTCGCTTCGGAGAATATGGGTTTGCATTTCTTTTTTATTAACAAAAAGAAACAGACCCAAAAAAAAATCCTAAAGCTTTTAGAACAAACGTTTAAAAACCTTAGGATCTAATATGTAGTATAGCAGACTATTATAAGTCTGTCAAGTCAATATATATATGCAATACACATTTGCCAGTTTTAGCTTTGGCTGCCGCGTTAACCATGCCGAAAAACAGCGTTTTGACCAGGAGTTGTTAGCCTTAGGTTATGTTTATGATAATGCTAACCCTAATATATACATTATTAATACTTGTGCTGTCACTGCCAAAGCTGAACGGGGAGTGAGGCAATTCATCTATCAAATAAAAAAGAAACTACCTAATTGTAAGATTATCTTAACCGGTTGCGCAGCAACGTTTTGGCAACAAAATAAAATTAACAATAAACTACCAATTGATTTAGTAATTCCAAATTCAGATAAAGAAAAACTTTGTGAGACAATAAATAAGCTTTGTCATCCCGAACCGAGTTTGACTCTGAAGGGATCTAATGACAAATTTCTCCAATCCGGCCGATATTTATTAAAAATCCAAGACGGTTGTCCTAGATTTTGTAGTTATTGTATTGTTCCTTATCTTCGTGGTAAACCCAAATCTACTTTAATTAAAAATTTAAAATTTCAAATTTTAAATTTGAATCCTTATATTAAAGAAGTAGTTCTAACTGCAATCAATACTGAAGCATTTGGAAACGATACCGGAGAAACCCTCATCGGACTAATTCAGACGACACTAAATACAACAAATATTTCACGTATCAGCTTTGGTTCAATCCATCCCTGGAGTATTAATACTGAATTATTAAATTATTATAAAACAATTGCCAATAATCCACGTTTTGTAAATTTTTTTCATATTCCGCTTCAATCCGGGTGCAATAGGATACTTAAATTTATGAAACGGGACTATTCGATTAAAGATATAAGAAATAAAATTTATGAATTAAATTCAATCAATCCAAGAGCATTAATTGCAACTGATATTATCGTGGGATTTTTGGATGAAACTGATAGTGACTTTGATAAAACCTATAAATTATTAGAGGAACTTCCAATCAGCAAGTTTCATGTTTTCAAGTTTTCCAAACGGAGTCATACGGCAGCGGATTTTATGGCAAAGCAAATGACTGAACCAACACCACAAGAAAAAAACAAACGATCGCAAAGTTTAATCGCTCTTGGAAACAAAAAATATCAGAAGTTTTTACAAACTTTAGTAGGTTGGAAATCCAGCGCGTTAATGATTGGTGATGTAAATGATGGATATCAAACCGGTTTACTAGAGAATCAAGTACCGATGATGGTAAAAACAAATAAAAACCTATTAGGACAAATTAAGTTAGTAAAAACACTTCAACTAAAATACGATAAATTAATTGGAGAACTGATATAAAGATATTTTGGGCGAGGCCA
>PFTH01000101.1 GCA_002789465.1 Candidatus Roizmanbacteria bacterium CG_4_9_14_0_8_um_filter_34_12
ATAAAAAGTGCACGATAGGGATAACCGTGAGTTGGACGATCGCTTGATTTTTGTGCAATCTGGCCTTTAATTTTTTCCGTTTCAAATATAAGTTGTTCATCTTTCGGACTAAAAAAACATAAACAAGTTTGTAAGTATGCTATTCTGTCAGTATTTTTTGTCTTTTGGAGGCGAAGTAGGGTATAGTCAATCAATTCTTGATCAGTTGCTTCGCGTCCAAGCCAACGGCTTGATTTCACCCCAGGTTCGTTGTTTAAATAGGGGATTAGTAGTCCCCCATCGTCGGCAATGGTTGGAAGACCGGTTAAATTTCCGTAAAACTGCGCTTTTAACTTTGAATTTTCTTCAAAAGTTGCACCGGTTTCTTCTGGTTCTTGAGAAATTTTTAAATCTTTGAGAGTGACAATTTTTATACCTAAATTGATTAAGGGTTTTACTCCAAGCATTAATTCCTCCAACTTGGCTTTATTCGTCGTAGCGAGAAGGATTTGTTTCATGAAAATAATTGGAAGCTGTTTAACAACTTTAACAACAGCTTCATAAGTGCCTGTAATTGAAAACTATTTCAGCCTTAATAAATAGTTTTCAAACAGGCTCTTAGATTTATTTCGAATATTTTACGTGATTTTTAGTATAGAATCGCAAAGCAAACCAATATCAGTTTTAAATGATTTGACATTGTATTTTATACAATCAGTCCATTTTATTAGATCAATCATTTCTACCGGGAAATCGATTAATCTTCTTGAAACGTCGATTGGAAAAATTCCTACAGCTTTTGAATTAACATCTGAAAATATCTTTTTCCAATTAACTTTAATTTTTTTTGAAATCATTAAGATATCAACTACGTCTTTTGTTTCATCACGACTAATAAGGGCAGATAATTTATTTGATAAAATATTTTCCAAATTATCAACCTTAGAATAAATTACTTTCTTTTCTAATTTACCGTATCTAAAAGATACATCATTTACAAAATCTACTTTTAAAATATCGTTAATCATTAAAGAAGCGTAGCTTTTGGATCGAATTATGACGTTAACCTTAAATTTTTTGTTTAAATTGATTAATATTGAATCGATTGTTTTTAAAAAATGTGGTTTATCATTGACAAATAAGTCTAAATCATCAGAATATCTATGGTTAAGATAACATCTGGACAGTGCTGTTCCACCAGTTAAATAAAATGGCGTATCTAAATCATCAATTAATTTTAATACTTTATCCTGCAATGGATACAGGGTATCGTTGTAATAGGAATTCATAGCCATTTTTGATAGCTTTATTAAATAATTTTCCCTTAACATAACTCCATCTATTTCTTAAAACGTCATAGGGAACAAGAACCATTGCGTCATAATAATTAAGATTTTCTAAAACTCTAGAGATAGCCCAATCTTGGTTAAATGTTCCTATTTCTTTCTTCCCAGAAAGAATTTTTGTGAAATCATCAGGGGACAAATCATAATCCCACACTAATTGTTTATATTCATCTTTTGTCATGAGGATATTATACTATAAAAATCGAGGCGGATAAAGTTATGGCGAGGAGGATGTGTTTCATAAAATATATTATTTACCCCAATTCATTGGGTCTTTAAACCAAAGGTCAACTTGTTCTTTTTCTTTTAAATTAATAATTTTTTCATTAAGTGCTTCTTCAACGATTTTTTTTCCTGCTGTTAAGGTAATTAATTTGATATTGTTTTCTTTTAATAATACAATTGATTTTTTTGTTTCGTATGATGTTGTTGCAATACAATATTTTACTGTTCCTCCAAGCTCTTTTATTGTTTGTGCATTACCAATAACGTTTGTTGCAGTTGATATATGGTCTTCAATTATTACAACTTTAGCACCTTTTTTCATATATCCTTCCATTTTGTTTCCTTTTCCGTATGCTTTAGTGGTTGGTCTAACAAAAACCATTGGTAAATTTAATTTATCCGCTACCCAACAACCTTGAGGAATGGCCGCTGTAGCTGTTGCTGAAATCCACTCAACTTTATTAATGCCAATTTTATTTTTAATTAATTTAATATAAAAATCAATAATCTTTTTTCTTACTTCAGGATATGACATTACTAATCTGTTATCCAAATAAATTGGACTTTTTATGCCACTCGTAAATATAAAGGGTGGATCAAACCTAAATGATACCGCCTTGATTTTTAATAATAATTTTGCGGTTTTTTGCGCAATTATATTTTCCATAATATTAATTAATAAATAATAATTTATCTATATTTATCAATCTCTTTTTTTAATTTTATTGTTTCTTCTCTTGCTTTTTTGGCAAAATCTAATCCTTTTGAGGCAAAGATAATTCCTCGTGAAGAGTTGACAATCATTCCAGATTTTTGAGAATTTAAGCCAGCTTTCATAGTTGCTTCAACATATCCTCCTTGCGCTCCGATTCCGGGAACTAAAAAGGTCATATCTCCTGCAATTTTTCTTACTTCAACTAATTCCTTCGGATACGTTGCTCCCACAACCAAAAGACAATTGTGATTCGTATTCCACTCACCTACAACTTTTTCTGCCACGATTTTATATAAAGGTTTTTTACTAATTAATAAATCCTGAAACTCACCTGCACCCGGATTTGATGTTCGGCATAAGATAATACATCCCTTGTCTTTTCTATCTAAAAAAGGTTTAATCGCCTCGTACCCTAAATATGGGTGTAACGTTATAGCATCAACTCCAAGATAGTCATATGTATAAAAAACATACCCGTTGTTTGTATTGCCAATATCCGCTCGTTTTGCATCAAGAATAATAATAATTTCCGGATAAGTCTTTCGTAGGTAATCACAAGTCATTTTTAACTCTCTTATTCCTTTTTCCCCTCTTGCTTCATAAAAGGCAGAATTTGGTTTATACGCGCAGACCAAGTCATGAGTCGTATCAATAATTGCTTTATTAAATTCATACTGCGGATATTTATTATTTCTTACATGTTCGGGTAATTTATTCAAATCACTGTCCAATCCAACACAAACTAAAGAGTTGTTTTTTTTAACAATCTTGTCCAGTTTTTTTTGAAATATCATAATTAATTATTATTAATAAATAAAATCTTAAGTTTTATTATTCATTATCTCCAAGCTTACTCACTCCAACTTCTAAAAATATTAATGCACAAAGTTCAAAAGGTGATTTTGTGGTTGACCTTTCCGGTACTCCAATCAGCTCCCTTAAATAATAATGACTACCTAAACGGGAAGGAATTTGAGCGGGAATTAAAATACAAACATGAGATAATTTTGCAATCGGTGATTTGATATCTGCAGTTAAGCTGATTATTTTCGCTCCCATCATTCGTGAAATTTTTACGGTTTCAAGGACATCGCTGGTTTCACCTGAACCGGAAATAGTGATTAATAAATCACCGCTTTTCATTTTCGGATTTACAGTTTCATGAACAACATAGGTTTCTTTATGGAGCCGAACTAAACGCATTGCTAAGTTCTTAGCGATTAGACCTGAGCGGCCAACACCAACCACAAATACCCTTTTAGCATTTTTTATTTCATTAACAAATAACTTTAAATCGTCAGTTTTAACTTTTTTTAAAACCTTTTTTAAATCAATCAGTATTTGTTTAAATTCCATATTAAATAATACCACGAATGGTTTTTAACGATTTAATTTTTTCAGTTATTAATATTGATTTCATTTCTGTTTCAATTGTATTAAATATTTTTTGACCGCCTTGATAAATTGCTGATCCAATACCAACGAGCGTTGCTCCTGCCATAATCATTTCAATTGCATCTTGGGCTGAGGAAATGCCACCAATACCGATTATAGGAATTTTTACTGTTTTAAAAATATCATTAACACAACGGAGAGCAATTGGTTTAATTGCTTGTCCGGATATTCCTCCGACGCGGTTTCCGATAATTGGTTTTCGTTTTTTGATGTCAATTAACATCCCTGGTCCGGTAGTATTTATTGCAGAGATTGCATCTGCTCCAGCCATTTCCACCTCATGAGCAACGCGTTTGATATCGAGAGTATTTGGAGTTAACTTGGCGATAATCGGAATATGTTTTATCACTTTTTTTACTTCCGTAACTGCAATGGCTGCAATGAAAGGGTCAGTAGCAAAAGGTTTTCCCGCTTCATCATCGACGTTAGGACAGGACAGATTTAATTCAATAAAATCTGGTTCACATTTTGCGATTTCTTGTACTAATAAGGAAAATTCCATCATTTGAAAAGCAACAATGGAGACGATGATTGGTTTATTGGTTTTTTGTTTAAGGAGTTTAATATCTTTTATGGCTTGATGAACACCGGGATTACGTAAGCCAACAGAGTTGATATAGCCAACTTTGAAACTGGCAACCCGAGGAATGGGATTTCCTTCACGCGGTAAAATACTAATTGATTTTGTGGTTATGCCACTGACCCCTTTAATTTTGGATAGATTAATATTTCGATTAGTGTCAACAACAATTCCGGAGACAGAAATAAGCGGAGATGAAAATTTAATTTTACAAAAAGTCGTTTTTAAATTCATTATTTGATAATCAATTTTTTTTAATACCTAAAACTTTTAAACCGTTAATTGTTGCGATTTTAACGAGTTCGGAAAAATTAGTATAACGATTTCCTGTTGCCAAAAGTTTCAACTCTGACCACATATCTCCATCACAAAACGGAACCATATAATCAGCAATATTATCAGTACCAAGCGCCACAGGAATTCCTAGTGGTATTAACTCGTCAATTG
>PFTH01000050.1:0-3367 GCA_002789465.1 Candidatus Roizmanbacteria bacterium CG_4_9_14_0_8_um_filter_34_12
TGAGCATACTTTCTATTCCAACCGTTCCATTTAATAAACATCCGAGATCCGTACTTATTAACAAGCGCTTCCGCAACACGACCTCCGGTATCATTACCATAAATACCACCGCCTAATTGAAGAACAACCGGATAATCGGGGAATAGCCTGATATATAATGGCGCAAGCCAATTAACTAATGCATCAAAATACACGTCATCCGTATATCCTGCGGCTAAATATTTTTTGCACTTGCTTCCGTTGGGGCAGTCTGCCCAAGCAATCATCTCTCCAAAAGACCCGCCAGACATCATAATGACAGCCTTGATTTTATTACGGTATTGAAAATTTGAGCTATAGATATGTTCACTAACTTTGGTCATTAATAACGTAAAAACCTTTTGAAATTCAATATCCCAAATGGGGAATGTTGAAGCTTTTCCGGTTGAAGATAATAAAATATAGTTTAGTTTTGGATCTTGTTTTGCCCAATTTGGAGTAGTTGAAGGTTGAGATGTGAGAATGTTTAACCAAAAAAAAGTGTTAGGATTGGTAGTAAAATGCTTTGTCAGTTCGTTATCCATCGCAGAAAAATCATAGTTATTTCTCGTTGCTTCAATTTTATTCCAATCTTGTCCTCCGCCCCCCCAATAAAACCAATTTACTGAGTCAGTATTGCGCAATCCGTCAGTCCCCGGCCAATGACAAACCCCAAAACCCAGTCCCGGTGGAGATAATTGAACAGCAAATGCGATTTTGTTAAAGAATAATATACTACATAGTAAAATAATTATTGAAGTAATTTTAATAAAAAGGGTCAGCATAAAATAATAATATCATATTCATCTATGATTTCTATAAGATAAGACTAATGAAGTTTAGTTGGTTATATTTTCCCGCCAGATCTCAAAATCTACCAGATCAACTCTTCCGTTTGTATTCAGATCAGCGGTTTTATTTGAGTATGGTAAAAAACATTCACCGTTTCCCTGATATTCGCACTTCCAAATACGATAATCGTTATCGTCCAATTTACCATCATTATTAATATCACCTGTGACGACTCCTTCAACTTTCACGATGGTTACATTACCCTCAACATTCTTACTGGTCATATTATTATCAGTCAAACGTCCAGCATAACTATTGTTATTAAACATTATTTGGATTGATTGACGCTCTCTTGTTGTTTGCTCTCCGATTGTCGAATGTTGGTATTGAAGTTTTAAATAATTAATAATGCTAACAAGTGTTGGTTTTCCTTTTTTTATTCCGATAAAAATATGTTGGCCGTCAGTTTGGAAATCGTGCAGGGTTAAATCTTTAAAGTCATTATTAGTATAATAATACATATTAATATCTGGATCACCAAAGTTGATCTGATACCCAGTAACATTGTTTTCTTTTATTGGTTTAATCGTTGGAACGGTCTGAGAAGTTGGTAATAAAAAAGTTAAAAACTGTGCGTTAACTGTATTTTTCTTTACCTTAATTACATTATGATATTGTTCTGGTACAGTATCGCCTCCTTCAAGGTCACTCAAGTGTTCGACTGTGCCAAACTGATCATTGTTCCCAAGAAAGATTACCAGTTTATCATTATCTTTTTCCATGATAAAAGGATCTGTTAATCTTCCGCTTCCGGAATATCCTGTTGTTCTATCAAAATGATAGAGTAAAGAATAAGTGTGGAACTGACTATCAACTTGATAGTCATCAATAATCGTTATTAAAGGAGATATGAAAAAATCACCAAGATAGTTGACAACTCTATTAGCCTTAACAGCTGGTGAAAAAGTTGTTAATTTGGTCTCATCAACCAAGTGATTTACGTTCCAAATCTTTGATAAATCCATAACTGGATAACGCGCATCTCCAATTGCCAGTGAGTTATTTTTATATTGTAAAAAAATTACAATCTCTCCGTAACTGGCAACGTCATCACTCCAACCGCTATCATTTTTGGGACTGCCGCCCCCATCAACAACAACTAGATTGTGTTCAAAATCAGCTCCGTGATCAGGATTAGTATAAGGCATCAAACCGTTATGATCAATTAAGAACCGTTTACCCCTATAGGATAAACTAACTGAATTGGGATCATAGTGTTGATGAATATGATAATTATAGCGATTAATAAAACTCACTATTGTATTATTAGAATTAAAACCATTTTTCATAATTACAATTCCTCCGGTTTTTTTATCTTCTTTATCATAAAAAAACTCGCTTTTTGGAAAAGTGGCCAAATCAATTACAGGAGCTTGACCATTATAAAACATCAAATAGAATGCATTATCGGCAATTCCCTCCCATAATGTTGTTATTGGATATTCTGGTTGATAGTAGTTCCAAGTTGCCCAATCTTGCGGTTGATTAAAATAGTCAGTATAAAATAAATACTGTGGCCAAATGCTTGATACTTGTCCGGCATCGCCATATTCAATAAATTCCTTATTTGAAATTCCAGCATATAAAAACCAGTTAAAGATGTTTTTAGCATTAGTAGTTTTTAGATCAAGGTAGCCAAGTTGAGTTGCACATGCAGCATATACAGTCACAACCGGAAGTGACAAATTTTGATACCATATCCCTTCTCCAAGATTTCCTTTTGGATTAATTGCTGATGTAAAAAATTGACTTTTAAAACTTGTAGCAATTTTCTGCGTGATAGCATTTAGATTTTCAGGGACTCCAGACTCGCCCTCAACTGTCATAAGAATAACTCCCAAGGCCGCGGCAGGCGAAGTGTATTGATTATTATGAAGATATAAACCTGATTCGGGTGTCAAATAAGAGTTAAAAATCGTTATCCACTTGATTAAATAATCGCGTATCTCCTTTTGTTCAACAGGTGTTAATATTGGAAACGTCCAGTCATAAAGAAGAGCGATTGGAGTTGCATTCCATCCTTGTTTATATTTGACCGGATACTCCCAAAGCTTGCTTGGCTCATTATTCGCATTACGGATATAATTTAATAAAAATACCTTCGCCTCCTTTAATCCTCCATAATTATTATCACCTAGACTTTTTTTTACATAGTAGACAAATGCCTTATCAAGTGCTTTATTTGGAGAGTTGGCAGACAAATTAAGCATTGTTTCATATGTTATTTTGGTTTTCCCAACTGCTATTTTATCCTTGACTTGGTTTAATTTTTCTTGAGTAATAAGAAGACGTGGATGAGAAATTGCCAGTACGGACTTTGATGAAAAAATAATAAAAAAAACTAATAAAAATAACCAGCAAATAGATTTTAAAGCTTGGAATCTCATTAATATCATTGTACCATTATTTTTATGACGTTATTTAAATTATGCGTAGCAATCGAAAAAAAACAAAGCTGATGAAGTAGAAAAGAACGATTTGGAAAACCGGTAGGTAA
>PFTH01000050.1:3536-4463 GCA_002789465.1 Candidatus Roizmanbacteria bacterium CG_4_9_14_0_8_um_filter_34_12
CAAGAACAAGAAAAATCTCTTTTGTGTCAAAGTAAAAAGGTCCGAGATACATAAAATAAAGTTAAATGTTAAAAGTCAAAAGTTAAACGTTTATAGTTAAAAATAAATAATCAAAAGATATATCATTTATACAAATTTATCATTGATTTTTCAAGTAATTTAATTCTTTAATTGATGGTTGATATTGTTTCGGATAATTAATTGTATATGTTTTACCGGAAACAGTGGTAATTGTAACTTTAACATAGTCAATTTCACTTTCCCTGTATTCAAAGACTTGGATATCATTTCTTTCGCCGGCATATACGCCTGGACTTAGTTGTTTTAATGGTGCACTATCAGACAATTTTGGAATTGTTGGCCGACTAACATTTTGAGCAATATTACCTGGTATATTTATTAACCCTACTATGAAAGCCGGATTAATTTTTGGTGTTGCACCAAGAAATATTGTCTTTGTTGATAGATAAGATAAAACTAATGCAGTTATCATGATAATGATTATTAATAATTTTTTTTTCATAATATTAGTTTGAAATTCGCAGTAATATATTAACACCTCCGGTGCAGTTTCCCCAACCTGTATAAGATAACTTAGTACCATCTTTTTTTACATAATATAGGGTCGCTTCAACACTTTGTGCAAAACTTTTACAAGCTACTACTTCGTTGGTCAAGTCATGAACAGAAGTTTTATCTGGTGCCAACTCAACTAATTTTTTTATATCAGGATTACTTGGATTAAATTCTGGCGCGGCGAGGTTTAGTGTTTTATCAGTAGACAATATTCCAAAGGCTGCATGTTTAATAACATGTATCCTCCATAAATATAATGGTGAGCGTGATATTTTATCATTATAAATCGTTACTGTTGTGGTGTTACTGTGCACGTCACCCGCTCCTTTACAATTAACTTGCGTTCCGCCA
>PFTH01000050.1:4577-4800 GCA_002789465.1 Candidatus Roizmanbacteria bacterium CG_4_9_14_0_8_um_filter_34_12
TGTGGTCCTCCAGCCACTGTATCCGGAACAATATAATAGCAAGTACCAACACTGATCGTTTCATAATTTTCTTTACAGGTGGCCTGAGGTACAACTGGAGCCGCTGGGACTGCTGGAGCAACTGGAGCCGTTGGGGCTGCTGGAGCAACTGGAGCGTCTGCTTTCGGCTGACAGGTATTATTTTTACACTTAAGTTCTTTAATACAATACGGCTGATTTTGAT
>PFTH01000199.1:0-4784 GCA_002789465.1 Candidatus Roizmanbacteria bacterium CG_4_9_14_0_8_um_filter_34_12
GGAATGAGAATGTATTGACCGTCGTCTGACATGCCATTAATCAGATAATTATCTTCAGAAAGAATGGTGTTTTTTACTTCATATGATCTTAGGTCTCCAATGGTCTTAAGGATTTTTTGAATTTCAGAAATTGCAAGATCAGTGGCAACATGATCACTTAATGATTCAAGCAATGGAAAAAATTTAGTGATTGAATTAAGTGAGAGAAGTTTTTGTTTGATGGCGGTAACAAAAAGTTGTTGGCGATGGGCGCGATTAAAATCACCACCATTTTCTTGAGAATATCGTGATCTGACAAATTTTAACGCAGTTTTTCCGTTCATAAATTGCCTGCCTTTTTTAAATTCTAACCGTTCATAGCGGCATGGAAAAGCCAGTTCTGGAGAATCGGTTGCATTTGTTAAAAGGGTTAGAAGTTCCGCGTTGTTTTTTAATAAATTATCCCGATCAGTCGGGTTATAGCCAGGTTGAAGAAAAGGAGCAATTTCTTTGAACTGTGAGTCTTTTCCACACAATTCAGCTTCTTTGCCTTCAATTGGATATCTTTCATCAACAAAAGGTTTGTCAATATTAATTGTTACCCCACCGATTGCATCAACGGCTTTGACAAAACCGGTAAAGTCAACGGCCAGATAATTATCTATCTCAATTCCGGTCACGGATTCAAGAACAAATTTTAAAAGTTTTCCATCGCCACGATATGATTCTTTTAAGTCAGGATAAAAATCTTTTTTTGCCAATCCGATTGTGTAGACGGCATTTATTTTACTGTAAAATGCATCACCGGATTCAGTTGGAAGCTTAACCCACAGATCTCGCGGAACAGAAAGAATTAAGGCTTTTTTTGTTTTGATATTGACTTGAAAAATCATCATTGAATCAGTTAGATAAGTTCCTTCATGAGTTCCTCCGCCGTAGCCAAGAAGCAGAAGTGAGATTGTATCTTTGTTTTTTTTGGTTTCGGTTTGCTTTGGTGAGTAGACTTTTTGATATAGGCGGTTGATTTTGTAGACAGCAAAAGAAAGAAGAATAATAATTATAACGGTAATAAAGATTATAAGTTTTTTGGGCATGCTAAAAATAGTATAGTTTGTCTTGTTGGTAACGGGATTGCTTCACTATGCTCGCAATGACATAAACATTACTGATAATAATTTATTATAAAGCATACTAAACATTTATATAATTTCTTCTTTGCGTTTTTTAACAAAAGAAATCCATTCTTCCACAACTTCAAATACCAGCTTGAAAGGAGCTTCAATTAAGAAATCAAAGATAAAAATAAAAAAGTTGAGCTTGGCAATTTCACTGGAAAAAAACTTACCCAATGAAAGTATTGGCATGAAAAAAAAGTCTATAAAAGGTGAAAAAATACTTCCTTTTTCTTCAAGTCGGTATTCATTTACAATCTGTTTAATCCGGTATGAAAAAAAGGTGACAACACTGACAAAAAAAATAAAAATCAGCATGGAAATAAAGTTAAACTGCAGATATTTTAGTAGTTGATAGATTAAAAACAATGTCACAATAAAAGTTAAGGAATAAAAAATCGTGAATCCAAAAACCAAAAAAGGTTTTTTTTCGCGCGCTTTTTTAGGCATGAAAGCAATGGTGGTTTCAAACGTGGCATCAGCATCGATTATTCCAATGATGCGTTGATATATTTTTTTGGTATTGTCTTCATTTGGCATACGAAATATCGAAACAATCGTCAACATTAGAATTGGAGGGAAAAGTGTATTAATGATGATTGAAGTTGTATTAACTTCATTGTAAAAAAATCGCGATGCAGGAAACTCAAGAATTAATGCAAAAAGCATTTTGGTTAAAAAAATATATATAAAACTTCGAATCGCTAGATTACGTACTCTTTGATTAAGTTGCTGATATTTTTCCCGGCAAATTAAATCAACTTCATTCCAAAGTAAATTTTTATCGCTCAAAATTGTTTGCGCTTTGCTAATTTTATTTTTTAAAAGAGAGAATAAAATTAAAAATGGAGGTAGTTGTTTTTTTATAAAAAGAGTTAACTTATCAACATAAAGACTCTTAACCATTTCATCAACCTTTTTAAATATTTTTGGAAGAGTGGTTGAAAGAGTTTTTAGTTGTTCTGGATTTTGTTGGCCAATTGGCTGATAGAACATTGCGAAAAGATGATAGCGTTGATATGATCTATCACTACGTCGATATGCCCTTTCCAATGCTGTCAAAAAATAGGCATCTCTTTGTTCTTCTGTTAGCCCTTCGATTTTAACTTTTTTCCGGAGAACTTGATATATGTAATAAGTCAAGGATGTTACGCTGCTGGTATCTTCTGGACTAAGAGTTTCTTCAATTTCACAGGTGAGCATATCAATGACAAAATCTGTTAGAAAATATACTTCTTGAGAAAGGCGACCTGCAGTGACTTGTTTTTTTATTGAAAGATAATTATCAATAATCTTTTGAATTGTTTGAATATCATGTCCGCCTAGTCCACCATTTGGAAAGTAGCGGGCCCATAATAATTCTCGAAGCAAATTTTCTGCTTCTCCAATGCCTTCAGGATGAAGCATTAGTCGTCTTTTTATGATTCTCTCAATCGCTGCTCTACGGATTAAATGATCTTCGCGGTATTCAACAGCATTGCGAATGCGTTCATATACGAGTGCAAAAAATGACACGGTTTGAGAGACAATGATTTTGGAAAAATCATCGGGTTTGACCTTTTTTTTAACCGATTGTAAGCCAGAAAGAAGGGCTGCGGTATATTTTGACAGGACAATTTTTGGTTGCGCAATCTTTGTTTCTGTGTTTGGCATAGATGGTATATTATAGCAGTTATTGATAAGTTGTAGTGGATGATGAGAGTTGTGAGGAATATGGGAGATAAGGGAGATGTGGGGAAGATTTGGGGGATGGCTTTTATAGGAGGTTAAAGGAGGGTGGAGGAGGTTAAAGGAAAAATCTAGAAGGGATTTGGGGAAATGGCCACAGATGTGAAAAAATCAATTTCACTACAATATAACAATATAATGTAGTGAAGTTAATTCGGAAGAACCTTACAAAGTAAAATTATCCGAGATATAGTTTCAAAACTTATATAAAAACACAGGCGGAGATGTTAATCGATTTAATAATACCGAGAGGATTTGTGCCGGTTTTTGTGGTTAAGTCGATTCGGAAAAAAGAATCATAATATTTTATGAGCGAATTTTTTGACCATTTACTTGCTTGACTATCAAGTTGAGATTTTTGCCAAGGCGCTAAACGCTCTCCATAAATTTTTTCTTTTGCTAATATTAACTTTCGCAAGTGGCGAATTAACATTATAAATATAAAATATTCATCTAGACTTGTTTTTAAAGAGTTAAGGGTTGATAAAAAACCCAACTTATTACCAGGATAACAGGCATTGATTAATTTAAATATTGTTTGATTTGGTTTGAATTCCTTAATCAAAGCGCATTTTTTTAGTTTAATTTCGCGTGAGGGAACATTTTCTTCCCATATAAAAACAGAAATTTCTTTATTCAAATGAATTTCTTCAAGCTTTTTAACTTGTTTATGATTTATTTTAAGATTTATTTGTTTGTTGATATTTTCTAAAAAATAAATTGATTTTTGTTGAAATAAATTAGCAGCTGCGCTGTTTTCCCAATGCTCAAAAAAGTCAATTAACTTATTAAAACTTAAAGCGGATTGATTGGGAGTAATATTTATACGCTGTTGGTTATAATAATTTCGACTGGAAACAAAGTCTTCTCCGCAGATGATTGTTATCATGTACTCACTGGAAAAATTATTTAATAGATTTTTCCAGTATAAACCCATCTAATCCACTTTGCAAGACGCTTAAATTGCAAACTGGAGTAAGATGGGCTAACATTTTACAAAATATTTATTAGAATGAATATATATGTTTGATTTAGTCGCAATTGGAGGAATTGCCGTAGATTTGTATTTTTCCGGAGATAGTCTAACCAAAGATGATAAACGTTTTCATCTAGCAATCGGCGGGAAGTATTTTGTTGATTCGCACCATCAATTTTTTGGCGGTGGAGCTGTTAATGTTGCGGTAGGAGCGAGCTATTATGGACTAAAGACAGCAATTATTGGGAAAATTGGTAAGAATCAATTTTATGATGATTTGATTAATTTTCTTCAAAAAAAACATATAAATTACGAATATTGTCAAATAGAAAAAAACTATCAAAACCTTTCGATTGTTTTACTGACAAAATCAGGAGAACGTACGGTTATAAATTACCAAAATCCTCATCAACATTTAGAAAAAAGTCAAAAAAATCGCCTTAACAAAACAAATTTCCCTCAGTGTAAGTTTTTATATATGGGTAATTTACCTGATACGAATCTAAAGGAAAAAATTGAAATTGCAGCATATTATAGAAAACAAAATTCTCAAATTGTCTTAAATCTTGGAATTCATGACTGCCGTTTGCAATTAAGCTCGCTTTATCCTTTACTTTCATTGATGAGTGTATTAATAATCAATAACTACGAATTTTCAGAGTTGGTAAAAGCTCCAATTGAAGATATTCATTTTAACGAAGACGTTATCAGTTGGTATGTTCCAAAACTTCGTGACAAATTAATTATTATTACCCAAGGTAAAAAAGGGAGTTATGCTTATTTAAATGGCAGGATCTATTATCAAAAAGCATTCCATGTTGATAAAATAGTTGACACAAATGGTGTTGGTGATGCTTTTATTGCCGGATTTATCAGTGCCTATATTGAAAACAAAAATATTGAAAATTCTTTATTAAACGCAGCAAATT
>PFTH01000199.1:4805-5781 GCA_002789465.1 Candidatus Roizmanbacteria bacterium CG_4_9_14_0_8_um_filter_34_12
AAAATATTGAAAATTCTTTATTAAACGCAGCAAATTTTGCATCAAAAGCCTTAAAAAAAATCGGCGCAAATTAAATATATTTTTTATATGTGTCTTTTGTTTTCTGGTCTCCGTTTTCCATTTTCTGATTTATCTGATTCAACTGATGTACGGGCGCATCATTGATGCGCCCCTACCGATTCAACCGGTTTAACCGACTCGACTGATTTAACGATCATAACTTTTCTTGTTTATGCAATAAGCATAACCACACGCAATCGCATCAATGACATCATCAAGCTCTCTATCAAATTTAATTTTGAGTTGAATTTCCAGCATTTTTTTGACACCTAATTTATCTGCTTGACCATAACCGGTGACAATTTGTTTAATTTCAAGCGGTGTTAAAAAAGAAAGTATTATGTTATTTTTTCCCGCAATTGCCATAATCGCACCTTGCGCTTGACTCACCTGAATAATTGTTTTTTGATTCTTAAAAAAGAAGATCTTTTCCAAAACAATTTCCTTAATACTATTATTCTTTATCAGTAATTCAATATTATCTTGGATTAAACTTATTCTTTTTTCCAGTTTAATAATTTTGGACGTGGAAATTAGGCCGTAGTCCTCAAGTGTAATTTTATTTGAAGATTTGTTTGAATAACTAAAAATAGACCAGCCGGTTCTTTCAATGCCAGGATCTATAGCGAGTATTTTCATTTAATTATTATCTCACTTCGCCCCGCTAAAGCGTGGCTTCGAGGGGATTTCGCTCCCAGATAAGATTGTAATATAAATCACAAAATATCGTGGAAGCTTCATATCAATAACCAATTTAAGAGATGGAAGAGTCGTTCGTTAGGACATCTCGGCTAAATCCCTTGCAGGACTTACACCTAATGCCTATATAACCAGTAATCTACTGGCGAACTGATAGGGATTTCTAATCTTAGGGCGTGCTTCACACTTGAGATGCATTCAGTGTTTATCACATGGA
>PFTH01000036.1 GCA_002789465.1 Candidatus Roizmanbacteria bacterium CG_4_9_14_0_8_um_filter_34_12
TCTCCCAATAATTATCGAACTTCTTCGTAAAAAACTCGATAAAAAGTGATATTTTTATTTTTTATTCCTAATTCATAATTCGTAATTCATCATTCTTAATTCTTCCTCTCCTCCTAACTCCTAACTACTAATATTGCTGTATAATATAGGAATGTTATCCATCGTCGGTATTCCAATCGGAAATCTTGACGATCTTTCCATCCGCCAAGCAAAAACAATTGCAATCGCCGATATTATTCTTTCTGAAGACACCCGTTCCACAGGTTTTCTTTTGCAAAAAATTAAGTCATTATTTAATTTTAAAATAAATCCCAACCAACGACTAATTTCTTATTACAAAGAAAAAGAATTTGAAAAATTACCAGAAATCATCACTCTTCTCACGTCCCCACAAACCTCTCATAACCCTCAACTCCCTCATGTTGTTCTTGTCTCCGAGTCCGGTATGCCGCTTATCTCTGACCCAGGTTTATTGCTGGTTCAGCAATGCATAAAAAAACAAATTCCTTTTGAAGTAATCCCTGGCCCAACAGCTGTCATAACTGCACTAGTCTATTCTGGCTTTAATTCAAAGCATTTTATGTATGTTGGCTTTCTACCAAAGAAAAAGTCCGAGTTGCTTCAATTAATTAATAAATTGAAGCAGATGAACCAAATTTTAAAAGATACAGTTTTTGTTTGTTATGAATCTCCTAATCGAATTAATAAAACGCTTGAAATTTTCAACTCTTTTTTTTCGAATATAGAAATTATTGTTGCCAGAGAATTAACAAAAAAATTCGAAGAAATTATTCGTAGAAAGCCAAAAGAATTAATTGATCATAAATATAAAGGAGAGATTACGGTTGTTTTTCGCTTATCCTAACTTAACCTGGCAGGTGTTTAATTAACCTGACAGGTTTGAAATCATTTTATTTGATAGGAACCTGTTAAGTTTTTATTCGCATATTCGCATCATTCGCATAAAAATATATATTATTCGTATCACATTTATGGTAAAACAAATCTTTTTCACCAAATCCGGTTTTCAGAAATTAACTGATGAACTACAA
>PFTH01000225.1 GCA_002789465.1 Candidatus Roizmanbacteria bacterium CG_4_9_14_0_8_um_filter_34_12
TAGACTAGATCCCCGTCTTTACGGGGATGACATTTTGTTTTGCGGTTACTATATCACAACCGCATCTAAATTCGTGACAAGTTCGTGGTCTTGCCTCATAAGAGCCACAATGACCATCTTCTTTTAAATGACCACATGCGGTTGCAGGTGTAATCGAACAAGGTCGATCATCATTCATAATTGCTCTAAAATATGGATTATTGAGTAAACCGCTTACAACAAAGGTTAATGCTAAATAAGGATATCTTGATTCACTTAGTGGCCATTGAACTTGAAAATCAATTTGCCATAATATATCAACGGGATATGTTACTCTAGCTACATGTTCGAACTCACCGACTGATAAAGCATTAATTCTTGTTAACATACAACAACTACCAATACAATCTTGACAAGAACTAATTCTTCGTGGAACACGTCTTTCCTTGGGAGTATAAACCACATACGGCTTACTAGAAATCCTCATATTTAAAAACTCCTGATAAGTATCATGAGATATTATTTGTTCGACCATGTAGAGATATTAAAATGTTTTATTAAGTAATAAACCATTTCTCTAATTTTCTGTTTCCAGTTTGCGTATTTCCAGAAAAAACGCCAACGACTTTTTGCTAACCATTTAGATTTTAGTTTATTCTTACGAGAGTTCTCAGAATGCTGATAAGTTATCTTTGTATCAACTCCAACTCTAAAACCTGCCTTATTTGCTCTAAAACAGTAATCAACATCTTCATAATACATAAAATATTTTTCATCGAAAAAACCAACTTTATCTATCACCTCTTTTTTTACCACCATGAATGAACCCGTAACAAAGCCACAAGTCACATATTGGTTTTTAGGTTTTTCTTCAATTAATCCTCCACTTAACCGCCAAGGATCAATTTCTCCACCATAAAATGCCTTATTCCTTTGTTTCATTGTCCCTCCCCACAAGTCAAGATACCCACCTCCAGTTAATAATTGCTTACGATCTATTTTATTTAGACTAATATCTGGATTCATAACAATAAATAAATTACAACCAGTTTTCAGTCCTTTTTTTATACCTTGGTTTACTCCATAAGCAAATCCTTGTTTATTTTTTGTATTATCTACCCAATATATTCTATCTATCTTATTTTTAATCTTATTAATTTCCCTATTTAAACGTCTTCTTTCCAATGCCTTTGTTTTATATGTCACTATAATAAAAGCGATTGTTATTCTTTTTAATTTTTTATTTGTATATTTTATGTTTTCTTTTTTATATTTTATATTTTTTATTGCCAACAAAATATACGTTAAGCATTCCATATATGCAAATCCAATATCAAGTGGTAGTCGCCATAATCCATCTTTGTATCCTTTATCTTTAACAAATCTTGCCCAGAACATATGAAAAGGATATAAAAATATTTTACAAAGAGAGCTTTTTTCACCTTTTTTTATTTTTTTCTCAACTTCACGTCTTGCATAATCAGTAAACTTTAAATAAATCTGTCGAATATTACGATAAGAATAATGGTAAATTTTCCCGTTTAATTTCCCCAATCGCCTCGTTTTTAACTTAACTTTTTCATGAATTAAGGCCGATCTGATTAATGCCTTATCTTTCTTGAAGAGCCTTATCATTTCATAGTTTTCTCCTCCATAATTTAACTTCTGATTTAAAAAGTGATTTTGGTATGGAATTAAATAACCATCCATCAATCTCTTTTTCTTCATCAGTTCTTGAAGTTCTAATTTGAGCGTCAATGATATAATTTCGTCTGCGTCAAGCATTAAAATCCAATCACTTTTCATTTTCTTTAATCCATAAGCTCTTTTTTTTCCCAAATCATCAGTTGAAAATTGCAATATTCCTACGTTATATTGCTTTGTTATTTCCAACGTACTGTCAGTTGAGTCACTGTCAACAACAACAATTTCTGACGTTAAATCCTTGATCGACATTAAACAACTGTCTAATGTTTCTGCAGAGTTTTTAGTAATGATTAATACACCAAGCTCTCTTATCATTTATTGTACTTTGTAAATGATTAATCTGGGGGTTTTAATATTGAATACAACTTGATATTTATCTGAAAAATTAAAGATGTTAATTGCATCTTCCCATATCCAAAGGTAGTTTATTTTAAGGTTATTTATTTCTTTAATTATTTCGTTTTTTGTAAAATTTAGTCCTAATTCTCCAAGATAGATATTATTTGAATAGTAAGCTAAATATAAACTATCAGGATTGTTTCCAAGTGATGCGATACGTTTCTTGTTAATATCCAATCTGTTTAATTGTTGTGATAATATTACAAGTTCGTTTCCTGGTTTTTTCATATGTCGAACCATCCAGGGCAGATATTGAAAACTAATAAAAACAATGAAACCTGTAAATAAAATTAATAGTTTTGATAGCTTATTATGGTATTGCCAATAATTTAATAATCCAGCTGCAAGAACTAAGATTAAAACAAACATTGACCAAAGATGACGTTCTTCAGTAATAATTAGTAAATAAAAAAGCGGGTAAATCAAAACCATAAACAGCATTATGTGCTTCCTTATATAGATTCTTCTTGAATATATAAAAATTGAAAAGATAATAATTGTTAAGGCAAATATTGATAAAGAGTTTATAAAACCTAATATTTTTAAAAAATTATGATAAATTAGCTTAAGTCGATATAATACGTCAGCTATTGATATATGTTTGCTTGGATTAACCAATTGAATATTTGAAGGGTCATCCCAATAGCTTGTGGATAGTTTATCTAACGGCTCAATTAGTCCAACAATGTGTTTTGGATAAGTAATAACCCCTTTTGCTGAAAGTTGTCGATTAAATTCACCAGCAGTTGAAAATGTCAAGCGGTGATATTTTTTACTGATAATAAACGACCAACTTCCAGAAATTACAATAAATATAAACATTCCAATCAACCATTGAGATAAAATAAATCTTTTTCTTGTTGCTAACTTATATCTTCGATAAATTATCCAAATAGAAACTGTGAAGTGAACGAGGAAAAAAAGCAAAGCATAAGCTTTTGTTAAATAAGCTAGAGCACCAAACCAGCCAACCGTAAGCGCCTGATCTCGATATTTAGTAAAAGTTTTGTCTAATAAACTATTTAAGTAATTTATTAGCATAACGCATAACAATAAATCAGGTGTAACAACAATGAGAGTAAACATTACTAATAAAGGGATTAGGGTAAATAATGCCCACGCTCTCCATATATCTGTAATTTTTTGACTGATCAATAATTTATTTACTGCTATTAACAAAAAAATACCAATAATAATTGAAAGAATCTTAGTCGCCAACAACGCTTCAATATTTAAGGCTAAAAAAGGCAGCAATAACCATGAAAATAATGGACTCCAGTATCCGTTTACCGCGAAATTAACGTTACCTGACAAATATTTTTTTGCAATGTTTATGTAAGAGATACCATCAGGATTTAGTACAAAGCGGAAAAGAGGAAAGATTATTATTAATGTTAACAGATAAACGCCAATAACGTTCAAAAGTAGATGATTTCTTTTTAGAAAGTTGAGAAATGAATCTTTCATAATTCGTCCCCTTTACCCTGTAATCAAAATACTCTTTTATGTTAGCTCATAAATGAATGAATGTTCATCTACCTCACTTCGCGAGCGAAATAGGGCAAGCTCTGGATTACAGGGTTTATAGGCTCTATTTTACCACAAAATATATTTAGTAACCAACATTGCTAATTACTAACTGCCATTTGCTTACTGCATATTGCTAACTGTTGACTACCAACTACGAATTTTAGCGATGGTATATCGCTTCAAATTGCTTATTACCATAAGCTAATCGCTATCAAATGATGTTTATAGTCCGTGGTAATAAATTATTTATTTTATAAGCTGATATTATGGTAATTTGTGGTCTGTGTCACTATAGAAAAACTCAATTATCTTACCAAAAACATCATTATCAATATTATTTTTGTCCTCAATGTCAAACTCTTTTTCTTCATCCTTTACCAAGTAATAAAGAATTAAGTGTTTACTATAAAAAGTTCATAAACAGTGCTCCTCAACAAGAAAGATTAATTCGTTTGAGATCAAAATCAATCATCGGTAAACTCAAGAAATTACACCCTAAAGGAGTGAGTTTAATTGATATTGGTTGTGGATATGGTTTTTTTCTGGATGAGGCAAAAAAAAAGCATTTAACTGTGTTTGGTATAGAACCATCAATGCAATCTTTTAACTATGTAAAAAATATATTAAAACTAAACATACTTAATACGGATTTAGAGAGATTTTTAAAAAGTAATCGTAAAAGATTTGATTTTGTAATCTATTCACACGTCATTGAGCACGTCAAACATCCCAAAAAAGTTATCTATCAATTATCTAAACTCTTAAAGCCTAGTGGAATTCTTTACATAGAGACTCCAAATCTTAATAGTCATTTGTTTTATTCAGAAAAAGAAAACTATACATTTTTATTACCCCGGGAGCATCTTTGGATATTTTCTTTAAAGAGTTTTTCTAAATTAATACCTTCTAATTTGTCAATAATTCAAGTCAATACTATCAGTCAACCTGAACATTTCATGGGTATTCTTAAAAATATATTTAAAAATT
>PFTH01000076.1 GCA_002789465.1 Candidatus Roizmanbacteria bacterium CG_4_9_14_0_8_um_filter_34_12
GCGTGAGTAAAAACATAAAACAGTGTATTACTTGAGTATTGAATAGCATTTATTTTTGATTCGCCAATGGTTCGATCAATAAAGCGTAGCGGAACCTCGTCAACATGTGCCTTGTGTGTAACCGCATAATCTAAAAGTGCAACTTGAAAGACATATCCGGAATAGTTTCTAATATGAGAATATGCATCTTTAATAATCCATGATTTAATGGCACGATAACCTGATGTCCAATCAGCGATTTTTAATTTCATAAATCCCAAACGAACAATAATATTCCCAATAAAAGAAAGAAGCTTTCGATGTAAACCCCAATTTTTTGGGATCTCCCCTCCTTTGATATAACGTGACCCAATGACAAAATCCGCTCCTTGTTCAATTTTCTTCAGAAAATCATCAATAATATCTGGATCGTGAGATAAATCTGCATCCATCTCAAATAGTAAGTATGGATTAATTTTATCGAGAGCATATTGGAATCCGTTAATATAAGCATTTCCTAAACCGGATTTTTCGACTTCTAAAATATGTAGATTATTATGTTTTTTTTGAAGCTGTATGACAATCTTACCGGTTTCGTCAGGAGAAAAACTGTCAACTACAAGGATATGGATTTCCCAATTGGGAATAGTTTTTGCTTTTTCAAATAAAGCTGCAATAACACGCTCAATATTACCTTTTTCATTATAAGTTGGAATGACTATAACTGCTTTTCTCATTGTGTTTATTTTATATTGCTCGATAACGAAAATTTTTGCTCCGTGGGCGTGCTCGTCCCGCTCCGCGTGACTGTGCACCTCCCAAGTCGCACAAATTTTGTTATCTTCGCTTCATTAATATTAACAACAATTTTTAAAATACTTGATCGTTTTTATCAAACCAGTTTCCAAATCTATTTTTGGTTGCCAATCTAGAAATTTATTAGCTTTGGTAATATCAGGTTTTCGCATTTTAGGATCATCAGCGTCAATTGGTCTTTCAATAACTTGACTTGTTGATTTTGACATTTGTTTAATTATTTCTGCGAGTTTTTTTATAGTTATTTCGTTTGGATTGCCTAGGTTTATAATTTGTCCTGATAAATTAGGAACGGATCCGAGCTTAACCAGCGCATCTACCATATCACTGACATAACAAAAAGAACGGGTTTGTTGTCCGGTTCCACAAATTGTAATCGGATTGTTGGAAAGTGCCTGCATTATAAAATTTGAAACAACCCGACCATCATCTTTTTCCATATTTGGACCATAGGTATTAAAAATTCTAGCAATTCGAATATCAAGGTTAAATTGACGCTGATAATTGACCAGTAATGCCTCGCCAAAACGCTTTGCCTCATCATAGCATGCGCGTGGTCCAACCGGATTAACGTTTCCCCAATAACTTTCTTTTTGCGGATGCTCCAATGGGTCACCATAAACTTCTGACGTAGATGCAAATACAAAGATACTACTATGTGACGTTTTCGTAAATTCGATTAATTTCTCTGTTCCAAAACTATTCGCTCGTAGAGTTGCAATTGGGTGTTTTTTATACTGGATTGGTGAGGCTGGAGAGGCAAGATGATAAATTAAGTCGAAAGTTTGTAAAGTATGAAAGTTAAAAGTACAGATATCTGCGTTGATAAATTTAAAATTATCATTACTTAATAAATGTTTTAAATTATTTTCTCGACCTGTAATTAAACTATCAATTATAGTCACCCCATAACCTTGATTAATAAAATAAGTACTTAAGTTTGAGCCGATAAATCCCGCACCTCCAGCAATTAATATTTTCATAATTTATTAAACTGATTGCCTTCCTGTTGAGTGATAAACAAAACCAAGATCTTTCATAGTTGTTGGTTTGTACATATTTCTTCCATCAAATATCAATGGGGTTTTCATTAAATCTTTAACTTTTCTTAGGTCAATTTGTTTGAATTCATTCCACTCGGTTAGGATTAATAAAGCGTCAGCGTTTTTTACTGCGTTATATGCAGAATCGGAATAAGTTATTTTTTCTTGAAATATTTTCTTAATATTGTTCATTGCCACAGGATCAAACACAGTTATATGATAATTTTTTTGTAAAAGTGCTTTAATTATGTCAATTGAAGCAGCAAAACGGATATCATCAGTATTTGGTTTGAAACTTAAGCCCCAAATCGCGATATTCTTACCCTTAACATTTATATAAAATTTATTAAGAAAATTTGTACGGGTTTGTGCATTAATTATTTCCACTGCGTCAAGCATTGATGTATCAATTTGCAAATGTTTTCCAGTATTTATTAAGGCTTTAACATCTTTTGGAAAACACGACCCGCCATATCCAACACCCGGATCCATAAAAATTCGACCAATCCGTTTATCAAGTCCAACTGCATCTAGAACATTTTCAACATCTGCTCCGGTTTTTTCACAATAAAAGGATATTAAATTCGCAAATGAAATTTTATTGGCAAGCATTGCATTTGCTGTGTATTTTATCAATTCAGCCGATGCGAGATCAGTAATAACGCGTTTTCCGGCAACTGGTTCGTGGAGTTTTGATAACATCGCAATTGCTTCGTTTGATGTAGATCCAATTACAACTCGATCAGCATTGATTGTATCGTTGATTGCTGTCCCTTCGCGTAAGAATTCTGGACATGAAGCAACAGCGATTTTTGCATTTTTTGGTTTTTTTTGCATTAAAACTTTTTCAATTTTTTTATTTGTTCCAACTGGGACAGTGCTTTTACAGGAAATTATTGTTAGTTTATTTTTTAAGTAAGGAGTTATTTTTTCTGCTACCGTAATTACTTGTGAAAGATCAGCTTCTCCGTTTGGTTTTGGAGGTGTTCCAACTGCAATAAAGACAATGTTTGAGTTTGAAATAGCTTCTTGATACTCTGATGTAAAATGAAGACGATTAGCTTTTAAATTCTTTTCTAAAAGTTCTTTTAATCCAGGTTCATAAATTAAGGGATCTCCTTTTTGTAAGCGTTGAATTTTTTCTGGTGTATGTCCAATAACATAAACTTGATTACCAAAATCAGCAAAAACGCATGCTGTAACTAAACCAACATAACCATGACCGATAAATGTGATTGTCATATTCTGTTTGTCATTCCCGTGAAGACGGGGATCCAGTCTATAATTACCTTATTAATAATGTAAATCATGTCTGGATTTCCTCCTTCGAGGGAATGACGCAATTAATTATAACAGAGCCAGTCCTTCTTTAAAGGATTTCATTCGATAAAAGTTATTTTTACTTGAAATTATTTTTGAATATTGTGGTCTCATTGCTTTGTTAATCGAATATTCTAAAAAACTTATTGGTTTAATTAAATTTTCGTTTAATCGAAAGTTGGAGGTAATTGTTTGAGCTGCTTGAAATGGAGATAAACTGTCTGATCCAATCAAATGATAAATCTCTGGTGTAAAGTGATGAATTAAATACTCAAAACCATAAGCGATATCATCAATGAATGTTGGAGTGATAATTGCGTCTTTTACCATTGTGAGTGTTTTATTTTTTTTTAACATTGATTTGATACTTCTGACAAAATCCAATTTATCAGGAAATTCTTTACGATATGGATAAGAGAGGCGAATAATCATTGCTTGATCTTTGACTATTTTTTCTCCTTCATATTTTGTTTTAGCATAATATGAAAGTGGGTTAGGTAGAATATTCTCATTAAACGGCGGGACTTTTCCATCAAAAACAAAGTCAGTTGAAATATAAACAAATTTTTTTCTTTGTTTTTGTACAGCTGTAAAAACATTATATGTGCCGTCAACATTAATTTTCCAAGCAAGTTTTTTATTTACTTCTGCACCATCAACATTGGTATAACCTGCCAGATGTAGGAAAAAATCAAAATCAATAGAAGAAATTATCTTATCAACTTGATCTTTGTTCGTGATATCCATTTGCTCTATTGATATTGGGATAAAGATGAACTTATCATGTAGAAGCTCAATGACTCGTGATCCGATTAATCCGGATGATCCGGTAATTGCAATTTTTATCATGTATTTTTTTTATGCTTGAGTGAAAGCCACCAGTCTTGATGATATTGATACCAAGAAATAGTTTTTTCTAACGCTTCATTAAAATTATATTTTGGTTGCCATCCTAATTCTTTTTTAGTTTGACTCCAGTCTATTGCATAACGACGATCGTGACCAAGACGGTCGGTAACAAGTTCAATATCTGACTTATTTTTTTTCATTATTCCAATAATTTTATTTGCAATTTCAATATTGGAAATTTCTGGTGTATTTTCTGTAAGTCCACCCACTAAATAAGTTGAGCTGATTTTACCTTTGTTTATTATTGCATCAATTGCTTCGCAATGATCCTCTACATAAAGCCAATCTCGCACATACAACCCGTCGCCGTAAACTGGAATTTTCTTATCCTCAATTAAATTAGTGATTGATAAGGGAATTAGTTTTTCCGGATATTGATAAGGACCAAAGTTATTGGAGCAGTTGGAAATTGTAATTGGAAGCCCATAAGTATTATAATAAGCACGCACCAAATGATCTGAGCTCGCTTTTGAAGCAGAGTAAGGAGAATGAGGGTTGTATGGTGTTTGAGAAGTAAATTTACTTGTTGAATTGAGTTTAAGAGCACCGAAAACTTCGTCAGTTGAGATATGATGAAAACGTTTTTTTCCATTTTTTAAAGCCGCCTCGAGTAATACATATGTTCCTTCAATATTGGTTTTAATAA
>PFTH01000013.1 GCA_002789465.1 Candidatus Roizmanbacteria bacterium CG_4_9_14_0_8_um_filter_34_12
AAAGCAAAGAAATTGTATATGGCGGTCATTATGCGTTTGGATATTTAGTCAAACGCTATAATCTGAAATACTTAGCCGCTCAAGGTCTTGCTCCTGATTCTGAACCGACAGCTAATAATCTTATGAAATTAGTCGAACAAGTTAAAAAAAACAATATTAAGTATGTTTTTTATGAAGAAATGACCAGCCCAAAAATTGCCGAAACAATTGCTCATGAAACAAATGCAAAGATGCTTCTTCTCAATGCTGCTCACAACGTAACTAGAGAAGATATCGACACCAACGTTTCGTTTTTTTCCATTATGAAAGAAAACTTAGTTAATCTGAAAACTGGTCTTCAGTGTAGTGAATAATTATGAAAAAAATTATTGAAATAAAAAATTTATCCGTTCATTATGGGCAAACAGAAGCACTCAAAGACGTTTCTTTCGCGATTGAACAGGGTGATTTTATAGGTCTTGCTGGGCCAAATGGCGCAGGTAAGACAACTTTAATAAAAGCGATCTTAGGGTTACTGCCAATAACAAAAGGTAAAGTTGAGTTGTTTGGTCAAGTAAAAGAAAAATTTAGTGACTGGGGGAAAATCGGATATCTTCCGCAAAAATTTGCTACTATTAATACGCTTTTTCCTGCAACTGTTAACGAAGTTATAATGTTAGGACTATTATCACAAAAGAAATTTCCCAAAAGAATGACAACAGGGGATCAAAATAAAGTTAATTCCATTCTAAAAGAATTAGACATTATTGGTTTAAAAAAAAGAATGGTTTTGGAACTTTCAGGAGGACAGCAGCAAAGAGTGCTTTTAGCTCGGGCTCTTGTTTCAAATCCCGAAGTATTAATTTTTGATGAGCCATCAACTGCACTTGATCCAAAATCCAGAAAAGATTTTTTTCAATATATTCAAAAACTAAATCAAGAAAAAGGAGTCACTATTGTTCTTATAACCCATGACACAGGTTATATTGGAAACTATGCAAATAAGTTGTTATATATTGATCGCAGTTTAGTTTTTTTTGGAAAGATTTCTGAGTTTTGTCCGCCTGGTAAAAATCACCAGTATTTTGAAAAAAGTGATGAACATATTATTTGGCATCAACATAATTAAGTATGGAAATTTTTAACATATTAAGTTATTCATTTATTCAAAGAGCGTTTATTGCAGGTTCTTTTGTTGCGGTTACTTGTTCGGTTCTTGGTTTATTCTTAGTTTTAAGAAAAATGTCCTTGATTGGGGATGGTTTGTCTCATGTAAGTTTTGGGGCGATTGCTCTTGGTTTATTCTTTGGAATATATCCTTTTTACGTTGCCATTCCCATTGTTATGTTAGCTTCTCTTTTAATTCTTAAAATCAGTGAAAAAGCTAAGGTATACGGTGATGCGGCGATTGGAATTGTATCCGTTATTGGTATTGCTAGTGGAGTAATACTCGCCAGTGTGTCTAAAGGATTTAATGTCGACTTATTTAGTTATTTGTTTGGTAATATTTTGGCAATAAGTATGATTGAGGTTGTTTTATCAGTGTTATTATCAGTTATTGTGTTAACAGTTGTCTATTTCTTTTATTGGGATTTATTTTCAATCACTTATGATGAAGAGTATGCAAAGGTTATTGGAATTAAACCTACAATTATTAATAATGTTTTAACTTTATTAACAGCAGTTACAGTTGTTCTCTCAGTTAAAATGGTTGGTATTATGTTGGTATCGGCGTTATTAATATTACCAGTAGTAACTGCTTTACAGTTTGGGAATAGTTTTAACAAAACCCTAATTGTTGGATCCATAGTTTCACTTTTTTCTGTATTGCTTGGGATATGTTTTTCATTTTTTTTAGATATACCAACCGGAGCGACGATTGTCATGGCTAATGCCTTATTTTTTTGTCTTGCTCTTTTATATAAAAAAGTGGCCTATGTTTCAAAAAGTGTGTTACTATAAGGTAGTTTAAACTGCTATAATCTTCTAAAGTTATACATTAAATTATTTATCATGATTAAAGTATCCTCTTTTAAAAAACTCTAGGATGTCTATTGTGCGGGGAAAAAGCGCGAAGAAATGGTAAAACAAAAATCGGTAAGAAAAGATTTTTCTGTCGTTATTGTTACTATTCTTTTATCCGCCAGAGACATGTTAAGGTTGGTTATTCTGACTTTGTTAAATTCCATGATTTTATCGTCAACAAACTTAATAAAGAAGCCATTCTTGAAAAAGAATATATTTCTCGTACTTCTTTATGGCGGAAGTTTAAACCATTTTTCGGATACCGTCCAGCTCCTGAAGATTCTAATTTTTTAATACCAAAAAATCTTTCTAATGCTAAACCCAGGCCTTGGGTTCTGGGAATTGACGGTAAGTGGTTACATCGTCAGGGTGTTGTGATGATTTATCGTGACGTTACAAACAAATTTAATCTATACTGGTCATTTCATTTTTCTGAATCTTACGAGGCAGTTGAAAAAGATTTTGAGAAAGTAAATTTAATTATCAAAGACAGTCTTTTCTCTGGAGTCGTCTCCGACTGGAAGGGAGCGATTGTATCTGCCGTTAATATATTTTTTCCGCCTACTCCCCACCAGAGATGTCTCTCGCATGTTCAAAGACAACTATTACGGTTTCTGCCTTTAAGAAGTCCAATACCGGCAACTCAAAAGCTACGAATAATTGCAAAAGTGATAACTGATATTAAAACCCATGAAGAAAAATATTATTGGGTAAGTTCAGTCAACTATTGGATTTTAAAATATGGTCATATCCTTAAAGAAAAAACTATTGGAGTTGGTGTCAAAAAGAAATGGTGGTATACGCATGGAAATACAAGACGGGCGGTAAAGCTTCTAACATTTAATGAGAAACATTTATTTGCCTACCTCGATTATCCATTTATTCCCAATACTAACAATTCACTTGAAGGTTTAAACTCCCAAATTAAAACTAAACTATCAAATCATCGGGGAATGCAAACACCTCAACAAATCACTTATCTTTTTTGGCTGTTTACTTTTAAAAGGATAAAAAATCGTTACGATCTTAAAAGATTATGGGATAGTCTAAAAAACAAAATTTACCGTTTTTAAACACACTTATTGAAACATAAACTTACTATTTATTACTTCTTACACGACTTTTGCAGTTATGAATTGAGAGCATCCAATATTTCACTCACCTGTTTTTTATTGTAACAATATTCGTTCCAAACACTGTAACGTAATCCATGTCGGTTTACATATGATGGCATTCCACGCAAAGTTTCATCTAAAATCGCGCGAGTAAAACCTTTAGGACGGTAGTTCATGCCGATGGTATTCATAAATTCAAGCACAGGTTGTAACTTTTGATATTGGATAAGGGATGTAACAAGAATGCCCAAACCTACCAGTTCTCCGTGGGTCGTATGGGGTAAACGTGGTTCAATGGCATAGGCAAAAAAATGCTCTCCTCCTTCTTCAGGACGACTGTTTCCATAAAGATTGCAAAGCTCAACTTCCATGGCAAGTGCTTTTACCAGTGACTCTAATCCCCTTTGAGACATGGTATGAATCTCCGACCTATTAGCCATTAGATAGTCCAAAATTCCTTGAGCTTGATCAGCAACCGCTATTGAATACGGCTCGTCAGCTTTTGCAACTTGTCTGTCTGAAGCAAGTTTCCAATCAGACAATGCCGTATAAATTGAAAGCACATCGCCAGCGCCTCCGGCATGAAGAGCGTCGGGTGATTTTTTTAATAAAGAAAAATCAAGAAAAACACGATCGGCTTTTTTTGATTTGATATAGTGGACACAACCGTCCTCACGGACACCGGTGCAGTCAACAAACGGCGAGTCAGTTGAAATTATTGTTGGAACAGCCGTAATATCCATATTCCACGTATATGCTAACAATCGCGCCAAATCAATAGCCCTGCCTCCTCCTACGGTATACATAACTTCAGCGCCCGATCTTTTTTTTTGCAGATTTTCGATATAAGCCGCATCACCGCCTGTTATATTAATTCGCTCGACAATATTGAAATTGTGACAAAAAGGAGAAGATTGTTTATCGGCAGAAGGAGTGGTAACAAGTACTGTAGATCGCGGATCGTAAAAAGTGGCAAGATCGATCCATTCAATTTTCGGAAGGGTGCGCGCTTTCTCAAATAAATTCACCGCTAAACGATTAAATCCTTCTTTTGAGGACATGTTTATAAAATTAAGTTATTAAGACAATATTATACTGTAATTTGTTAATAAATGATAACATATTGTATGGGAACAAATTTTTACGATAAAGTGGCAAAAAAATTCGGCGGTTATGGATATGGTAATGGAACTAAACCAAAATATGTGAGTGAATACCTGGCAGATGACCCTGAAAAGGTTTTTAAGGAAAAACTTCTGGAATTGGGTTCAAAAAACAAAATAGCTTTGGATATTGGATGTGCCGATGGCAAGTTCACCCTTTCTGTTGTGCCCTTTTTTCAAAAAGTATATGGAATTGATAATTCAAAAGTAAATTTGGATATAGCAAAAAGTCACAGCGGTGATGAAAGAAGTAAAAATGTCGAATATTCTTTTCAAAATGCAAATCATACTTTATTTAAGGATTCCTTTTTTGATATAGTCTATTGTCGAAGAGGACCGTCAGTTTTTCCTGAAATCTACCGACTTTTAAAAACCCTGGGATATTTTGTGGAAATCAAAATTGGGAAAAAAGATTGTCAGGAAATTAAAG
>PFTH01000120.1 GCA_002789465.1 Candidatus Roizmanbacteria bacterium CG_4_9_14_0_8_um_filter_34_12
ACAGAATAATAGATCTTAATTGACCTAGTTATTAAATTAACCTAATTACCTAATTGACCTAATTTCTAAATAAATCCCAATTAAAAATTGGTCATTGAGCATTGATTAGATCAATTAGAAATTAGAATAATTAGGAATTAGAAATACTCATGGTATATTCCTCCTAACTACCGACTACTATCCCCTAATTCCTCCTAAATGATGTTTATAGTCCGTTGACAGAACTGTAAACTGTGTAAAAATTTACATATAAAGATTTTTATTTGTTATTTGAATTTTGGATTTGATTTGTATCTTGGAACTTTGAAATTTGAATTTATTTTATGCACGGCTTTTTCGCATCATTCAAACCCATTTTAAAGCGTTTAAAAAAATACCGGATTGAGGTTTTTTTATTATCAACCGCAACCATTATTACAATAATTACATTTGGAATTTATCTTGCTTCCCGATCTACCCCAACAGAAGATCATTCTGAAATTCAGTCTGACACAGAAACACCAATTACTCATCAAAATATTATGATTGATATTGCCGGAGCAGTGGAAAAACCTGGAGTTTACGAAGTGAGTAGTAGCGCCAGACTTCAAGATGCACTTAATTTCGCTAACGGATTAACTGAGGAAGCGGATAAAGTTTTTTTTAGTCGTAACTTCAATCGTGCACGTCTGCTTTCCGATCAAGAAAAAATCTATATTCCTTTTTCTTGGGAAATTAGTACGGGAATCTTTGTAGAAAATACACGAACGTTGGATTATTCCAATCCGGTTGTCCCTGTTAATAACTCAGCCATCACAAATACCAATCAGTCTCCAGTAATTATCAACCTAAATACCGCTTCGCCTGAAGAACTGGACACCTTACCCGGAATCGGCGCGATTACGGTTAATAAGATTATTAATAACCGACCATACGCCACAATCGAAGATTTGCTAAACAAAAAAATTGTTAATAAAGGTGTGTTTGAAAATATTAAAGGGTTGATAACAACAAATTAACCTAATTACCTAATTTCTAATTGATCTAAAAAATGACCAATAAACAAAACTCAATAAATAAAAGTAAATATGATTTGGAGGAAAGAACAGCTAAATTTGGAGAAAATATAATAAAGTTTTGTAATAAAATACTAAGAAATCCTATTACTAATCCATTAATAACTCAACTTATAAAATCCGGAACTTCTGTTGGTGCAAACTATTGTGAAGCTGATGATGCTGAAAGTAAAAATGATTTTAGACATAAAATAGGAATTGTAAAAAAAGAATGTCGAGAAACAAAACATTTTATAAGAATGATTGTCATAGCTGTGCCGAACCTTGAGGATGAAGCAAGAATACTTTGGCGGGAAGCAAAAGAACTAAATTTAATATTCAATAAAATTTATCAAAAAGTGAGATAACAAATTAACCTAAAGAAATCCCAATTCCCAATTGGACATTGATCATTGGACATTA
>PFTH01000200.1 GCA_002789465.1 Candidatus Roizmanbacteria bacterium CG_4_9_14_0_8_um_filter_34_12
TCAACGTTGTCTTCGTGCTCAAGATATCGAAGAGGTTGGAGACAACCGCCATGACACGTTTTTTGAGATGATGGGTAATTGGTCTTTGGGAGATTATTTTAAAAAAGAGCAAATCGACTGGTTTTGGGAATTTTTAACAAAAGAATTATTGATTCCAAAAGAAAAATTATATGTCACTGTTTTTTCAGGAGACAAAACAAACAACCTACCTGCTGACGATGAATCATATGAAATATGGAAAAAATTAGGGATTGAGGAAAACCATATTTTTAAGTATGGTCCCGAGAAAAATTGGTGGTCACGTGCAGGAGTTCCAAATAATATGCCAGCTGGAGAACCGGGAGGTTCCACTTCAGAAATATTTTACGAATTCATCGAAACCCCTCACGATAAAAAATTTGGAGATACTTGTCATCCAAACTGTGAATGTGGTCGGTTTATTGAAATTGGCAATTGTGTTTTTATGAGATATAAAAAGGAAAGAGATGGTACCTTTTCTTTGCTCCCATCTCAAAACGTCGACTTCGGAGGTGGGTTAGAGCGTCTAATTATGGCACTGGAAAATCAACCAGATTTATTTCAAACCCAAATATTTGCTCCGCTAATCAAAACATTGTCTTTAGAATGTGGAAAAAAATATGAAGAAAATAAATTCGCCATGAGAATAATTGCTGATCATATTAAAACCGCTGTTTTTTTAGCGCGGGAAGATATCGAGCCCTCAAACAAAGAACAGGGATATATTATGCGCCGACTTATCCGTCGATCTGTAGTAAAAATGCGTGATTTAAATATCATTCCTTCAAAAATCATACCCAAACTTTGTCAAGATGTTTTTGATATATATAAAATAATTTACTTTAAAGATAAAGATTTTACTAAAATAATATCTTCAGTGCTAAAAGAGGCGAATTCGTTTTTAAAAATAATTGATAAGGGTATAAAAATTCTTCAAACGCAAGAAAAAATTGATGGAAAATCTCTCTTTGATCTTAAACAATCATATGGTTTTCCATTTGAGATTGCGGTTGAGTTATTAAAAAAATGGGGGGGAAACGTGGATGAAATAAAATTGAAGTTAAACTATGATTCTGCATTATTATTACACCAGAATTTATCCCGCTCTGCATCGGTTGGAAAATTTAAGGGAGGATTAGCTGACAACAGTGTAAAAACACTAAAATATCACACCACCACTCACCTACTTCATCAAGCACTGTTTGATGTGCTAGGAAACGAAGTTCGACAGGAAGGGTCAAATATTACCGGAGAAAGGTTACGTTTTGATTTTTATCTTTCTAGAAAACCAACTGAAGAAGAAATAAAAAAAGTTGAGAGTATTATTAACGATAAAATAACTAAAGCACTCCCTATTACTTCAATAATTATACCCAAAGAAGAAGCATTAAAATTAAATGCAAAATCCTTTTTCCGTGAAAAATATCCTGATATGGTAAAAATATATTTAATCGGTGGTTCGACAAGCTCTCCGCAAGATGCTTATTCAAAAGAATTTTGTGGTGGTCCTCACGTTTCAAACACAAAAGAAATTGGTGAGATTAAAATATTTCGATGGAAAAAAATTGGGAGTAATCAGTATCGTATATACGCAAAATAATATGAAAAAACCATTAATTAATTATTCTGATTTTCAAAAGATTGATATACGAGTAGGTAAAATTATTTCAGTTGAGGAAATAGAAAAATCAAATAAACTATTAAAACTCACTGTTGATCTGGGAAAAGATTATGGAATTGTTACAATTTTATCCGGGATAAAAGAATGGTATAAACCAACTCAACTTAAAGGAAAAAGGTGTTTTTTTGTAGCAAATCTTGAACCTCGCGCAATGTTTGGTAGTCAATCGCAGGGAATGATTTTGGTATATGACCTGGAAAATAATCCAATTGTGATTAATGCCAAAAAAACTATTTATCCCGGTACTAAATTAGCTTGATCTGTTAATTAATTTTTTATTACGTTTGACAAATGTCATGTTTTCCACTATGTTAATATGATTAACGATAATTAATAATTTATTTTTATTTATGAACAGAGTTAAAAAAAATATAAAACCAACGGTTCGTCGTTCTGCTCCTATTGAAAATATTACACCTGTTGAAAAAAAATCAACTAAGCAAGGGTTTAATAAGGGAACTTTATTTTTTATGGTTATTTTGGTAATTCTCGCCGGTCTTTTATTTCGTAAACTTTCACAAAAAAACGCATTAACAAATATAAAAAATAATATTATTCCAACAGCAGTAAAAAAAGTAATAAATAATCCGGCAACAAAGTTTGAGATTGGAAAAATAACAGACACAAATGGTGTTTATGAGTTTGAATTAATATTGAAAAGTGGTGCAGATCAAAAATATAACTCATACATCACTAAAGATGGAAAGATTCTTTTTGTATCTGGAATAAAAGTTGATACCCTTGGCAAAACCACCCCAGCTGCTCAAACTCAAACAAAAAAACTTACATGTAATGATTTGACAAAGGTTAACAATACAAAACTAACTGCCTTTGTGGTTGCAGATTGTCCATTTGGTCTACAAATGCAACGTGTAATTAAAAAAACAATTGATGAACAACCAGCTCTATCTAATAATATCGATGTTAAATATATTGGCGCAGTTGAAAATGGAAAAATTACATCAATGCATGGTGATAAGGAAGCTCAAGAAAATCTTCGACAGATTTGTATCCGTGATGAACAAAAAGAAAATTATTGGGAATATGTAGGTTGTTATATGAAAGAAGGTAAGTCTGAAGAATGTTTATCATCAACTGGGATAAATACAACACAACTTAAGGCTTGTGTTGATGATAAGGCAAGAGGACTTGCCTTTGCTCAAAAAGATTTTGATTTAGCGAATAAGTATCAAATCGGAAGTTCTCCAACATTATTGTTAAACAATAAACAAGTAGTCTCTGAATTTGATTTTGGTGGAAGAATTCCAAATGCAATGAAAGAGTTGGTATGCTGTAGCTCAAAAGAAAAAGGCACATATTGTTCTCAAGACCTTTCAAAAACTGAGGTTGCAACTGCTTATTCAGTCACCGGAGAATCAACTAACCAAGGTTCGGGTAACGCTGCTAACTGCAACTAAATTTTTAATCAGTAATTATAAAAAGCCATCCAATAAACGGATGGCTTTTTTACCTCGTAACCAAAATACTCCTTCGCATAAATCCAAAGATGAATAGATATCTGTTATGAAGTAATCGTGAAAATATCCAGAGCGTAAGTTCGTGGTTACGGGGTTTATTGGAGTGAAACTATTTTATAGGTAATTTTTCCCGCAGGAATATTGATTTCAACTGAATCTCCTACTTTTTTTCCAAGCAATGCTTTACCAATTGGTGATGTTACTGAATATTTTCCGTTAACAGGATCTGCTTCATACTCTCCAACTATTGTGATTGTTTTTTCTTCTCTATTAATTATGGCAATAAATTTTTTACCCAATGATATTGTATTGTTGTCATTAGCAATATCAATCACTTCTGCTTGTTGAATCATTTGTTCTAATTCGGCAACTCTATTTTCTACAAATGCAAGATTTTCTTTTGCTGCTGAATATTCGCTGTTTTCTTTTAAATCGCCCATACTTCGAGCTTTTTGTAAACGATTTATTGCTTCTGGTAATCCAGTCTTCTTTAGACTATTAAGATCAGACTGTAATTTTTCAAAACCGGTTTTTGTCAGTTGAACTTTATTATTCATATAAAAATTCCCCTGATTCAAGTTGTTGAATAACTTAGGGGATGATAAAATATTACATTAGTAAAGATGGAAAGTCAAATTACAGAAATAATTTTGTCATTGCGAGAAATCCCGCTCAGCGGGATGACGAAGCAATTCCGTTAATATAGGATAACTTATTGGTAATGGGATCGCCATGCTTCGCCGAGTCAGACTCGGCTTTGCTTGCGATGACATTGTCTAATGTAGGTTTGTTGAAAATTACTTGTCCTGAGTGTAGTCGAAGGGAGAATTGATAATTGAAAATTCAGTTAGGTCCTATCGTCTAGTGGTTAGGACGGCAGGTTCTCAACCTGTAAACATCGGTCCGATTCCGATTAGGATCACAAAAAAATTATTTTCTCTTTTTGCAGAAACGATAAAAATTCCAAAAAGAATAAAAATACCACCGATTATTGTTGGTAAATTAAGTTTTTCTCCAAGTAATATTATTCCTGACAAAGATCCGATTACTATTTCTAGCATCGTAATCACTTGGATAATTTGACCCTTCACTTTTGCAATTCCTTTCATATATAGTAAAAATGCCAAACCTCCTGCTGCCCACCCTAGGTAAAGTAATGGAACAATATTATTAAAAATCAGTGCCGGACGGTTAGGTAAAGAAAACACAAAAGAAAGAATTATAATAATAAAATATTGCCAAAAAGCAGCGTACAGTGGAGTTGTCTTTTGTGTTAATGATTTTGAACTAATTGCCATGGCTGAATAGAAAAAACCACCTAACAGTGCAAAAAGCGATCCATAAAATTGTTGCGGGTTAATTTTTATTTGCGCTGGGTCACTAACAATAAGTACTCCAATAAAAGAAAAGACAATCGCCACAAGAGTTCTTTTTTCAATTTTCTCATGTAAAAAAATTGCTGCTAAGACAACGCTAAAAA
>PFTH01000192.1 GCA_002789465.1 Candidatus Roizmanbacteria bacterium CG_4_9_14_0_8_um_filter_34_12
AATGGTACAAAACTATTAGTTACAGAAACTTTTGGTGTTTACAAACAAACAGGGGTTGAAAGAATTACGTAACATAATTAATATAAAAATAATATAAAAATTATTAATTTTATCTATACCTATGAAACTACTTGATGAAATCAGAGATACAAATAAAAAACCAAAAGAATTTTTGGTCTTTTTGTCAGAAAAAGTTAAAAAAGATAAAAGTCTGCTGGATAATTTTTCAAAATGTTTGGAAAACGGATCTCCGGTTGAAAAAGGAATTTGTATGGAAGTTTTAGAATTTGTTTCATAGGAAAAACCTGAATTGGTTATCCCCTACATTGACGAAGTAATAACTTACATAAATTATGATGCACCGAGAGTTAAATGGGAAGCAGCCAGAGTCGTTGCCAACCTTTCTCAAAAGTATCCGGAAAAAGCCGCAAAAGCTGTTGATAAATTAATGATCAATACAAAAGATAAAGGAACGGTTGTCCGGTGGGCAACTGCTTTTGCACTGGGCGAAATCGTAAAATATAACAAAAACATTCAAAAGGAATTGGTTAAAAAAATTGAAGATATAATCAAAAAGGAACAAAACAGCGGAGTGAAAAATGTTTACTTAAAAGCTTTAAAAATGATAAAATAAAACATATGAAATTAACATACTCTAAAGAAGAGTTAAAACAAATCTGTTCAAAATATCAGGTTGATTATTTGGGTGTGTTTGGTTCTGTTGCCCGAGGTGATAATAAAAAAGGGTCGGATATTGATCTTTTGGTCAGATTTTCACCTGCAAACAACGGGGGCTTGTTTGAATTATCAGCTATGCGTGATGATCTTCAAAAATTATTGCATAGAAAGGTTGATTTATTAACAGAAGGTTTTTTAAGTAAATATTTTAAAGATGAGGTTGTTTCTCAGGCAAAAACTATCTATGAATAAAATAGTTCAGGGATTTGTTGCAGGATTTGCTTTTGGAATTATCGATGTTTTACTGATGATTCCGATTCCAATGAATGATAAACCGATTGCCATGCTTGCGTCTTTTATTAACCGTTTCGCCATTGGATTTTTTATCGCCATAACGGATATTCCTATCCCCTCTTGGACAAAAGGAATTCTTATTGGCTTGCTCTTGAGCTTGCCTGATGCAATCATCACCAAAACCTATACACCGATTATTGGAGTTGGAGCAATTGGGGGTTTAATTATTGGGTTGTTGATTAAATAAATCTATGCAAATCACTGTTAAAGAAACAAAAGATTTAGATTATGAAAAAGTAGTTGATATTTTTTACGAAGTTAAATTCTTAAAGAATCCTAATAAAAGAGAAATTTATAAAAAAACAATTGAAAAAGCTTTCAAAAATTCTCAATACGTTGTTTCTGCTTGGGATGGTAATAAATTAATTGGATTTGCTCGCGTGATAACTGATGGATCTTTGTTTGCAACGATTTGGAATATGTTGATTAAACCGGAATATCAAAAACAAGGAATTGGTAAACAACTTATTCGAAAATGTCTAAATAAATATCCAGAATGTTATTTCTTTTTATTTGGAGACAAAAAAGTTGTAAGTTTTTATCAAAAATCAGGGTTTGAAATTCATCGTTTTGGAATGTACCTAAAAGACGGACCTAAAAGATGTATTACATACAATTAGATTTAATTAAGTTAAGTTGATAAAAAAAGCTCCGTGAATTATTACGCGAGAGTTTCATTAGTAATAAAGTTTATTCTTATATTAACGGGATTGCTTCACCCAGCTAAGCTGGGTTCGCAATGACATTTTTTGGTATGGTTTTATCATTCTGTCACCACTTCCGATTGTCCAGAATCAAGACCAGATTCTGGATGCCCTCGCCTTTGGCGGGGTTACCAGAATGACGCGTTACCAATTGCTGTATAATCTTTTTATGTCCATCATTACTGAAACTAGTGAGTCAAATCAGCCGATTTTAATTGTGTGTAAGGATAAAAATGTAGTTTTATCTGAACTGCAAAAAAAATTGCATCCATATAGTAAATCAATTTTTATCTCTCCCCATCTTCCAGAAAACCATTCACGATTTGAAATTATTTTTATGATCAACGAAAAATTCTCCATTCAAGGAAACAAAAAACAAAAATGTATTTATATATACATTAATCAAATAACACTTGCTCAAAGTGCAGGTAAAAAAAATAAAAATAGCAATACAAAAGTAATTGATATTCACGGAGATTCAAATCAAATTTCAAGTCAGATGGATAATTTGATTTGGTTTGCGCTCTCCTCCAGTTCGGAAAAATATCTCCAAATACAACTACCAAAATTACATTCTGTTACAAAAAAGCAGCATCAAATTCAATGGCATTTTCCTTCTTTTAAACCGTCAAAAATTAGACTCTTTTTTATCACAATCCTTCTCGTATTAACAATCAATCTGTCTTTTTTACCACCACTTTTAATCTCGGGAATATTACTAATCAAAAGCGGTCAGCTTTTTAAAAACGAATCAGTCAAACAAAGTCAAGCTGTTTCAAAATCATCTACGCGTTATTTACAGATAAGTAAAAAAATCTATCAATCCACTCGACCGATGTTACTTTTATTTAATATGGCATCATTTCCTGATGACTTAATCCAACTAGTGGAAAAAAGCAATGTGGTGGTTGAGCAAGCAACGAATACTTACAAAGACAGCCGTCAAAATCTAGAATTAATTTTAAAACCAAACAAAACTGTAAACGAAAAACAACAGTTAACTGATAGTTTAAATAAGCTACCTAATCAAATTGAAAAAATTAATGAAAATCTTAGTATTATTCAACAAAAATTACCGGCAGTTTCTAAACTCAAACAAATCAAGGAACAAATTTCGCAAACACTGCAAATTAGTGCACAAGTAAAAACCATTCCTCCACTTTTAATAAAAATTATGGCGAAAAATTCTGAAAAAAAATATTTACTTTTCTTTGCTAATAATATGGAACTACGTCCCGGGGGCGGGTTTATTGGCTCTTTTGGTATTATGACTTGGAAGGATCTGACGATGACTGATCTTAAAATATATGATGTCTATGATGCTGATGGACAACTCACAGCCCATGTTGATCCACCCGAACCCATTCGTAAATACTTAAAACAGCCACATTGGTTTTTGCGGGATAGTGCTTTTTCACCTGATTTTTCAGTCAATTACCAAATAGCTAAATTTTTTCTGGAAAAAGAAGTTGGTTTGAAAGATTTTTCCGGTGCTTTTTTATTCACAACCACTGCTATCAAGCAGCTTTTATCTGCATATGAAAAAATTAATCTGGTTGATTTTAACGAAATTGTAACAAAAGATAATTTCTATTTAAAAGCCCAATATTATGCAGAAAAAGGATTTTTCCCAGGATCAACTCAAAAAAAAACATTTCTCTCTGCACTTGCTCGACAAATGCTCTCTGAAGCTGATCAGGCCAATCCAATTAATTTGCTTTTAGCTTTAAAAAATGCACTGGATGAAAAACAAATTGTGGCTTATTTTGAAGACTCACAAATTCAAGATCAGATCGATCTTCAGTATTGGTCAGGACGCGTGTTCCCTTCAGTCTGCCCACCAAAAGTTGATAACTGCCTACCTGATTATTTTTTTCCTATTGAAGCTAATCTTGGTGTTAACAAAGCGAATTTTTTTATTAATCATTCTCTTACAATAAACAGTCAAATTGATGTTACTGGTAAATGGGAAAATACCGCCATAATCCGATTAAAAAATACGGCTATAAACGCAGTTTTTCCCGGTGGAGACTATGTCAATTATATTCAGATCATGATTCCGAAAAATGCAACTATTCAAGAAGTAAAAAACGATAGTGTCATTATAAATGAATTTGATCTAAAAAACGATATATATCAGACAGTTGGATTATTAGTTACAATCCCCCCTCAAAAAACTATTGACTTAAAAATTAAATATAAAAACGAATTTAAGTTAATCAAAGGCAAAAATATTTATCAATTATTACTGCAAAAACAAATCGGTAGTTCAAATCAAGACTTCACTTTTAACATCAAACTGCCAAAAAGAACCTATCTCATCAACCAAAACTTCACTCCGCTTGTCAAAGGTCAAACCATTGTTTATAATACAACCTTAACGGCAGACAAAATATTTTTTATGGAACTGCTTCGTGAATAAATTTATAAAATTATGAAAAAAACAAAAACCACAACCTCACAAAAAATTACGCTTGATGTTAGTCCTCGAAAAGTATTCGGAAAAAAACTTAATCAAATTCGCAAAGAAGGAATTCTTCCTGCTAATATTTTCGGTACAAATTTTAAATCAGTCTCAATCAGCGTACCAATGAAAGATTTTATAAAAACCTATCGGGCAGCTCGAGGAACATCAGTAATTTATATTAAACTTGAAAAAGAAGAGATTCCAGTTCTGATTAAAAAAGTACAAAAACATCCTATTCATAATTTAGTGCTTCATGTTGATTTTAAAAAAATTGACTTAAAACAAAAAGTTGAAACAGAAGTCCCAATTAAGGTGAACGGTATTTCAATTGCAGTTACGCAAAAAGGTGGAGTGCTATTAACTCAAACTAATAAATTGCTCGTGGTTGCATTACCACAAGACATCCCTCAAGAAATTATTATTGATATTAGTAAGATTACGGAAATCGGCCAAGAAATTAAAGTTTCAGATTTACCAAAATCTACTACTTATGAAATTAAAACCGATGCCGTTCGAACTATTATTTCTGTAATTGAGCATAAAGAAGAAAGCACAGTTGCGGAAACTGCTGTTGCTGCTCCTGAGGTGCTTACAGCAAAACCTGAAGAAGGGGCTGAAAGGACAACCGAAACGACTGCAAAAGAAGGTGTTGATAAAAAAGCTCCAGCTGCTGATGCGAAAAAAGAAGAACCAAAAAAACCAGAAGATAAGAAATAACTCTATTTAAAGAGAAACCCCCTATTAATTAAGTTTGTTAAGGATAAATTTAACTACCTCTTTATTTCCGGCTAGAATTCGATATGTTTTTTCCGCCGAAAAATATTCTTCTCCCAGATCTTGTCCTTTGAGATTAACAGCTATTCCCCCAGCTCCTTTAATTAATGACACCATTGTTCCTATCTCCTCTGGTCGCATTTGATAAGCACCCATTACCGTTGATATTTGCGCCATTGTATAAGTCAAACTTCCAATATTAGAACCTGTCCAACGAATATGAATTTTTTGTGCCAAAGGTGCAAAAGCATCATAAGCTTTTTTATAATATAAATCAAAATACACTGGTGTTGATTGACCAATGTCCCATTTTTTATTTAGCTTCACTGCTCCACCTTTAAGTGTCTTTGTTGTTTTCCCATCATAAATCCACCCTAAATTTGTGGTATATTCAATCGCACCAGAAGCTACAACGTTTTTTAGTTGTGGGTTTAATCCTTGATAACAAGCAATTAATAATCCATATGGTAATAAATTTTTTCCTAACTTGTAGTTAGTGCTCCCATCTAGGGGGTCAAAAACTATCGTATGGGTTGGATTTGAATGGAATTTAATCGTTCCGATTTCTTCAGAAAATATATTAAACGGTAGATTATTTTGTTTAATATAATCAATTAAGGCTTGTTCCATTTTCACATCCATCCCGATAGTTTTATCACCTTTAGCATTTATCGTCCCGACTTCTTTAACAAGAAGTGGTGTTGTTGTGATTATCTTTCTACCAAGAAGTAACATGTTTCGGATATATTGAGCTAAAGGAAGTTCCATGACCTTTATTATATCAAGAAATATTAAAAAGGTATATTTCGTCTGGATCCCCGTCTTCACGGGGATGACGCGGAAATCTTGTTACCAATAAAATTGTTCAATATAAACGGGATTGCTTCACTACGCCAAGTCAAACTTGGCTTCGCTCGCAATGACATTTTTATTGACAATTTAACAGTTTAGCAACTTTACAATTATTCGCATATTCGCATCATTTGCATGATATTGTTTTATTCGTATCATATTGTAAATCCTGCTTTGCTTTTTAGTGTTTTTCTGCTAAAATGAATTTATATGACAATTGTAAAAACAGAATTTTCTTTAGCCTTAAATCAAGTTGCCACAGAACGGGGAATTTCTTCCGACGAGGTAATTGCTTCAATTGAAGCGGCAATCGTGGCTGCATACAAAAAAGAATATCCGGAAAAAATTGAAGACGAGATTATTGCAAAAGTAAATAAAAGCACAGGAGAAGCACGAATTTATTTTGAAGAAAAAGATATCACCCCTCCAGGATTTGGTCGAATTGCTGCTCAAACCGCAAAACAAGTAATTATTCAAAAGATTCGCGAAGCGGAAAAACGCACGGTTATCACTCACTTTAAAACACTGGTTGGATCTTTAATTAAAGGTAGAATTATCCGCTATGACGGTTATAGTGCGCATGTTGATATTTCCAAAACTGAAGCCGTGCTTCCTAAGGAAGAACAGATCCGTAGTGAAGAATACAAAGTAAATGAAATGTATACATTTTATATTAAGGATATCTCTGAAGATAAGTTTGGTTCTTCAAGAATTATTTTATCACGTATAGATTCGCGATTGATCAACGAACTTTTCAAAAAAGAAGTCCCTGAAGTTGCTAATAACACGGTTGAAATAAAAAAAGTTGTCCGTGAACCGGGTGAAAGAGCAAAAATTGCAGTTTTTAGTTCGCAAGGCGGAGTTGACCCGGTTGGCGCATGTGTCG
>PFTH01000114.1 GCA_002789465.1 Candidatus Roizmanbacteria bacterium CG_4_9_14_0_8_um_filter_34_12
AAATATGGCAAAACACCGAAAATCAATCAGATTAAAGAATTATGATTATTCCCAATCAGGATTATATTTTGTTACCATCTGTACACAAAATCGTGAATGTATTTTCGGGAATATCATCAACAATAATGTAGGGGTCGGGCGTGACCGACCCATTTCAATGATTTTAAATCAATACGGAAAAATCATTGAAAACGTATGGGAATCATTACCTAACCATCATTCTGTTGAATTGGATGTATTTCAAATAATGCCAAATCATGTGCATTTTATTTTACATATTGTTTTGGGCGCGTCACGCCGCGCCCCTACAACGTTGGGTTTTATCGTTGGTATGTTTAAAACGGAATGTACAAAACAAATTAATAAATTACGAAATACGCCTGGTCAAAAAATTTTCCAACGCAATTATTATGAACATATAATCCAAAACGAAAACGAATTAATTAAAATACGTCAATACATAAAAACAAATCCTCTCTTTTGGAATCAGGATATCAATTATCGAAAATAAACATGCACGATTCGCCGATAAAAATCCGCGATTTGATATTAACTTTGTTCTTTTCTTTAATAATTCTCGTCTGTTTGTTTTTCTTAAATTATCTTGACAGAACGACCAAAATCGTCTTTTGCGACGTCGGACAGGGCGACGGTGCCTATATTAGGATCAAAAATAAGATAGATATTATTATTGATGCCGGACCAGACCGGAAAATCTTAAACTGCTTGGGTAAATATATGCCTTTTTGGGACCGGAAAATTGAACTAGCCATCTTAAGTCATCCCAACACCGATCATTACAACGGTTTTTTTTATCTTCTCGATCGTTACCACTTAGATAAATTTATAACCGTTAACAGTCCCATGACAAGCAAAACTTATAAACAATTGGTTAAGAAAATCTATGAGAAAAAAATTTCTTATCAATTTATTGAGACAGGTGATAGTTTTCGGGTGTTAAATGACGATTTTATCTTTTATTGGCCACCTAAAAATTTTCAATCTTCTCAAGAT
>PFTH01000204.1 GCA_002789465.1 Candidatus Roizmanbacteria bacterium CG_4_9_14_0_8_um_filter_34_12
GAATTTATAATTTAGAATTCATAATTTTTTAGAATTTGTTTAAGTGCGTCTAAAGGTAAAAGCGCACACTTTAAACGATTAATCCCTAAATCAATCCCTAACATTTTAATAATAAAGTCTCGATTCAGTTTTCGCAACTGCTCTTTCGTTTTTCCTTTAACGTTTTCTGTCAATAAAGACGCACTTGCAATAGAAATCGCGCAACCTTTTGCTTGAAAACTAATTTCTTTAATTTTTTTTTCCTGAATATTTATATATAAAGTAATTTCATCTCCACAAAATGGATTATTTAATTTAACTGAATGTTGGAACTGCTTAAGTTTTCCAAAATTACGCGGATTTTGGTAATGATCAATGATGGTTTCTTTGTATATATTCATGTTTTTAATAAGAAAAGTAAGTATTGCTTCATGTTTTATCCTAATACTTTAGTTACTTTCTTTAACCCATCAATCAATCTGACAACGTCTTTTACATCATTATAAATATAAAAACTCGCTCTGACTGTGGCTAATACTTTAAGTCTCTGGTGCAAAGGCATAGCGCAATGATGACCAGCTCGAACACAAATCCCTTCATCAGCTAGAATCTGAGCGATATCATGGGGGTGGAAATGATTAAGGGAAAATGAAACTATACCGCATTTTTTTTGTAAATTTTTCGGACCAAATATTTTGATTTTTTTTCCAAACGTTTGATTTAACAACTTATAACAATAAGAAGTTAACTCCTCTTCATGTTTTAATATATTATTCAACCCGATTTTTTCTAAAAATTTTATTGCTTCTTTTAAAGCTATTACTTGTCCTATGGCCGGTGTACCGGCTTCGAATTTATGAGGTGGATTTTTAAATGTTGTTCTCTCAATATAAACTTCACTTATCATATCTCCACCATACATAAAAGGAGACATTTCTTTAAAGATTTTTTCTTTTCCCCAAAGTACCCCAACGCCAGTTGGCCCCAACATTTTATGGGAAGAAAAAACTAAAAAATCAGCTCCCAAATCCTGAACATCAATTTTTAAATGAGGTATTGCTTGCGCTGCGTCAACTATAACAATAATTTTCGGATTTATTCTCTTTACTTCAAGAATTATTTGTTTAACTGGATTAATCGTGCCGAGAACATTTGAAATATAGGTTAACGTTAATATTTTGGTTTTTCTCGTAATTATTTTGTTCCAATTTATTTCTAAATATCCTTCATCATTAATGTCTAGAACTTTAAATATTACCCCTGTTTCTGAAGATAACACTTGCCAAGGAACAAAATTTGAATGGTGCTCCATTATTGTGGTAACTATTTCATCTTCCTTTTTTATTATTTTCCTTCCTAATGAATAAGTAAGTAAATTTAAGGATTCGGTTGCATTTCTAGTGAAAACAATTTCTTCAGGTTTATTTGCATTGATAAATTTTGACACTATTTGCCTAGTTTCCTCAAATTCAATCGTGCTTTTTTCAGAAAGAGGATAAATTCCTCGAAAAACATTAACTCCGTATTGCTGGTAATACTCAATTTCTTTATCAATCACCTGTTTTGGTTTCAATGAACTAGCCGGAGAATCAAGATAAACTAAATCAGGATGGTTCTGAAAAATCGGAAATTGTTTTTTAATGTCTTTGATGTTTAGCATATTACCTATATTTAACTATGTCATTGCGAGGATTACTAGACGTAGTTATAATCCCGAGCACACTCAAGGAACAATCTCACTACTAATAAGACGTCCTATATTAACGGGATTGCTTCACTCTCGACTACGCTCCAGTTTACAATGATAATTTGTAATTCACATCATAAATTCTTATTTTATCAATAATTTCCGAGATGAATCCATTAATCAAACACGCCTGTGCTTGTTTTTTTGACAAACTACGCATTTGCAACAATAATAATTGATCTTTATCCAGTTGACCAGTGGTTGAACTATGTGTACAAAAAACATCATTGGCGAGAATTTCTAAATCCGGTTTCGAAGATACAAAGCAACCATCTGACATTAAGATATTTTGGTTTTTTTGATATGCGTGGGATTTTTGAGCGTTTTTGTCAATTCGAATTAATCCCTGATAATTAAACTTAGCTTGATCATAAAAAACTCCTTTGATTAATAAATTAGATTTTGATTTTGGCACTAAATGATTTTGAGAAGTTTGTAATATAAAGTTATCTTTCTTATTTCCAATATATGTTCCCATAATTTCCAAATTAACCCCACTTGTATTAATATTGAAATTATATTTTCCTGATAAATTATAAAAATACACAAAATAATCACCCGGTTTACTAAAGTTAAAGTTTATTTCTTTCGTTTGGTTTAGGTTAATTAAATGCATATGATAATAAATTCAAATTACAAAAATCAAAGATTCAAATCAATATCAAAGAATAAATTACAAATTTTAAATAAAATAAATTATTTTTGTCATTTGGGTTTTGGATTTGATTTGTTATTTGGATTTTGTTATTTGTATTTTATATTGCTAGCCTACACTCCCACTCATCTCCAAATTAATCAGTCGATTAAGCTCAATTGAATATTCCAGTGGAATTTCTTTTACAACTGGTTCAATAAAGCCATTAACCAGCAAACCTTCTGCTTGATTTTTATCAATCCCTCTTGAACTTAAATAAAATATTTTTTCCTGTCCCAATTTTTCAACTGTTGCTTCGTGTTGAACTTGTGTATCTGAATTTTTGATCTTCATGGTTGGATAGGTGTCACTTCGTGATTTTTCATCAATTAAAAGAGCATCACAGGTGACATAAGTTGAAGATTGTTTTGCTTCAGGCCTAATCTGAACTAGTCCGCGATATGATGTTCTTCCTCCTTCTTTTGCAATTGATTTGGAAATGATCCGCGAACTGGTTTGGGGTGCAAAATGAATCATTTTTGCTCCGGCATCCAGATACTGACCAGCTGATGCAAAAGCAATGGATAAAACTTCGCCGCGTGCCCCTTTTCCCATTAAATAAACGCTGGGGTATTTCATTGTTAAAGCACTTCCTAAATTGCAGTCAACCCACTCCATCAACCCATTTTCTTCAACATTCGCTCGTTTTGTGACAAGATTATAAATATTCTTACTCCAATTTTGAACCGTTGTATAACGTACGCGTGCATTTTTTTTAATAAAAACTTCAACAACTGCAGCGTGCAAAGATACTGTCGTATAGATTGGCGCTGTACAACCTTCAATATAATGCACCTCGCTATCTTTTTCTGCGATTATTAATGTTCTTTCAAACTGACCAAATCTTTCTGCATTAATCCGGAAATATGCCTGAAGTGGTAATTTCAATTTGACTCCTCTTGGAATATACACAAAACTTCCTCCAGACCAAACCGCAGTATTTAAAGCAGCAAATTTATTATCTTGTGAGGGAATCAATTTTCCAAAATATTCCTTAACAATTGTAGGATACTTTTTTAAAGCTGTATCCATGTCACAAAAAATCACACCTTTTTTATCCAATTCTTTCTTAATGCTTTCATAAACCACTTCCGATTCATATTGCGCGCTCACTCCTGCTAAAAACTTCTTTTCTGCCTCAGGAACACCAATTTTATCGTAAGTATCTTTTATTTCCTTAGGTAAATCATTCCATAAACCAACGGGTTTATCTGTTGATTTAATGTAGTATGTGATTTTGTTAAAATCCAATTTTTTTAAATCTGGACCCCATTTTGGTAATGCTTTGTTTGCAAATATTTTATATGCTTTCAATCTTTCCTCCAACATCCAACTTGGTTCTTTTTTCCACCTCGAAAGTTTATTAATAAAATCCGTAGAAATACCCTGCTTAACTTTATATTGATTATTTTCCAGAGTTTTTTTCATAACCTGTGTTTTCAATTTGCTGTGCCAATTCCCAACCACCAGTTTGCTTTAAAACCCCTTTTGATAAAATCAATACTTTATCTGGTTTAAAATATTGAAAAATACGATTGTAATGTGTGATTACAATATAAGTACGATTTTTTTGATACTTTTTCATCACTTTAGCAATAATTTTTAACGAATCAACATCAACTCCGGTATCAATTTCATCAAAAATCATGACTTTTGGCTGTAAGATTAGACCTTGTAATAATTCTAGCTTTTTTCTTTCTCCACCTGATGCACCTTCGTTTAGGGGACGTTTTACTAACTCTTCTTTAATTACTAATTCTTTTGATAGGTGTTTGATTTTATTGTTCAAATCTATCGGTGAAATTTTCCCGCGCAACGCGACCCGCATCATTTGAAATAATGACACACCGTTTAAAACCAAAGGGGACTGGAATGATAGGAATAACCCGGCTTTTGATCGTTTATCAGGAGACAAATCTTGGATATACTGGTTGTTTAATGTTATTTTTCCAGATTTTATTTGATAAACCGGATGTCCTGCAAGGGCTAAGGCTAATGTTGACTTACCTGAACCGTTTGGACCCATGATGGCATATATTTTTCCTTTTTCAAAAAGATATGAAAAATCTTTAATGATAATCTTGTCCTTAACGGCAATCGTTAACTTATTAATCGATAACATATTTTATTTGAATAATTCAAGCAGTTTGATTTTTTTTAATTGAGAAGATACCAATAGATTCAGTCTTTTTTGGAGAAAGTTTTTATGTTGACAAATTGCTTCATATTCACATGAACCGGTTTTACATGAACAAAAATTAACTTCCCCGGAAAATATTTTTAAATAGTCAAATAATGTAATTGAATTTATTTTTTTGGTTATCACATATCCACCAACCCTTCCTTCTTTACTTTTTAAAAGACCATTATGAACCAAGGTCGCAGCTATCCTAGCTAAAAATCTTTGTGGTAGTTTGGTTATTTTGATCAAGCTTGAAAGCGGCATTTGCTTATCTTCTTTGATTAATAAAGACAAAGTAATCAGTCCGTAGTCAGCTTGTTTAGGTAAATTGAACATATACTATATGTGTAGTAGTTTATCAAATCCTAAAATAAAAGCAAGGAGGAAAACACATTGATCTAATAATTATTTTTTCCGCATTATAAAAAGATACTTAAAACCTCTTAAATAAAAATTATATTGTCTTGCTCGATTATGCCAAAGACTAGTATTTGATGTTTGATTATGACGAGTTAAACAAATTAAATCAACAGGTTCGAAATATTTTTCTAATCTTTGCCAAAGTAAAAACCCAACAGGAGTAAATTTCTTTTTAATCCATTGATCAGCTATCACCCAGCCCATCGCTTTTCCTTGTTTTAAAATTCTAACAATTTCTCATGCGACTTTTTCTAACTCATCATAAAATTCCGTTTTTTCGCAAGAAATCTTGCCAATACATTCTTTGTTATTAGAATAATTTATATTGTCAGAGTATGGCGAATCAATAAATACAAAATCAACGGAATTATCTTTAAGTGGGATTTTTCGAGAATCATTTTTAATTACATCTGGCCTTACAACATTAAGGTCATATCCAATAACTTTTCGTTTTAATTCGTTTGCCACGTCAATTGTTGTTCCGCTCCCACACATCGGATCAACAAAAATCTAATCGCTTTATATCTTCGTCAGTTAGTCCATATTTTTTTAGCATTTGCTCATTTCTTAAGAATGCCCCTCGTTCCTGATGATGATTCTCTGGGTGATAATCAATGATTGAATCGGCATAACTAGAAAATAATGTCTCCCAATCCTTTTTGCTAATTTTTTTAATTTGTATTGGGAGTTCCCATTCTTTGATAAATTTTATTAATCTTTCCATTGCTTCCTCATTATCTAAAGAAGAAATACTGTTGTTTGGTTTTAATCCAACTAATTGTAAAATTTTTCTTGTATTCATAAGATTTTTATAATTATTTATTTTTTAAAAACATTTTTATTATGAAATTCTAAAAACGACTTATCTGGCAAAAAACGCTGAGGTAAAATTATTTTTTGATTTTTATAGCATAAAAAGTAATCCTTGACTGATTGGTTATCTAAATAATCATTGATACTAGTCGAAATATCTACAATATAATCTGGTGTTATGGAAATCAAACCTCTATCAAAAGCCCTGTCATGTAAAGTATTTAAACATAAACCGTTATGAGGATTCAAGCGATTATTAGAATCTACAGACCAAGGTACAATATGACTCGCATTTAGCAACTCTACAAAAGGCAAACCTGTAATACAACACTTATTTTGATATGAGGATAAAACAGCGTTTCTAAAAAAGTTTTGATTAATTCTCGATTTAACAATACTATCACGTTCCTTACCTTTGGGAAATTCAGTGATATTTTTTAGTTTATTTTCAAAATCAATAATTTTATTTTCACTTTCATATACTGTTTTTTCCCAATCATTTTTAAATAGCAACCAAATATTTTTATCCTCTTCCTCTATGTTTTCTAATGTGTCTCTGTCTGAATCTAGCTTGGAAAAATTCTTAAATCGTTTTGTAACTTCTTTTGGTGTTTTCCCTAATAATTCAGCGAACCTAATAATATTAGCATTTTGGGAATTTATTTCATTTATTGGTATTTTGCAGTATAAGTTATATCCTGATAATAATTCTTCCCGTGACCAACTATCTGAAATTTCAGCAAGTAATGCAACAGCATTTTCAATATCTTCTAAATTTTCAACTACAAAACTTATCTGAAAATTATTGCCAAAACTACCAGTTGTTTCTTGTCTTTTTAAAAATTTTATTTTTCCAATATATTTTTGTTTTATGTAATCAATGTTTCCTAAACACCATACATCTATTTTTGGTTTGTTTTTTGCTAATAAAATGTAGGCAAATCTTTTTCCGCCTTTTTGATATAAACCACACCATTTATCAGTTTCAGAAACAGATAAGGCAACTATATTATTTTTAAGTCGATTCGCTATTTGATAAAAAAGTTGTTTTGAAATACTTAGTTTTTCCATAATGTTTTTTTCGAATATTCAAAATCATATTGCTGTCAACTGGCGTAAGTTAGCATACTTGTATTAAATAATATAAGACATGAATATCCTTTCTTGTTTTATCAGCGAATGACCAAGAATGATCGATTTTAATCTTTGAAAATGTTTTCTGTATTTCATATAGTAACATTATGTTTCTATTATAACGGTTTTATAAAAAAATTTAGTAGCAATTTAAATCATTTTTGCTATATTAGTCATAGAGACGAACCTTCCCCGAGCAATCGGGGGATTTTTTATAGCTCAATTTCCCCTTTTAATTTTTTCAAATGCGATTGACATTAGTTTTTTTGTATGTTCTATTAATTATGTTTTACTGTACCGTCGAGCAATCGGCGGGTTTTTTTATCTGCTCTTTCATATCCTCCCAATGCTCCATCCAAGATGTTTTTGAGTATAAAAAATATTGGCTCCGTCAATAAACACATAAACCTTATCTTTAGTAAATTGTTTCAACATAGTTGCATTTTTATCCCAATGTTGGGAAATTTCTTTACCTTATTGTTGATTTTCATAACTAAATAATCTTAACAAGATTTGATTATTTTTACCAGTACTTAGCTGAATCCGCTTGAAATGAAACCGTGGAGCGAAAAAGTAGTTTTTTATTTTATAGAATATTTTCACATGCTTATTTTTACCATTTTATAAAAATAAAAACAATGCAAAACTTCCTGAACCAACCTCATCCATGTAAGAACTCACAGTTATTAACGCAGAACTATGTTATTCTGACTTGCTTAGAATCATCGTTAGATTCTGGATGCACTCTATAGTCTATTTCAGTGGGTCGCTTACCAGAATGACAAATGATATTGTTTATTATTAATTTATCAAAGGCCCTGAACTCTTACTTATTTTGTATTATGAAGCAAAAACTCTTTTTTCCAATGTAGTTACCCGATCATCCAATCGTCGGGATTGTTCTGAATTAACCGTATTTTCATCTTTTAAATCCCTATAATCTTTTGCTAGCCAGTCAAGAGTTTTTGAAATGTCATCAAGCATTTCAAGTTTTTTATCTATTTTTTCAAATTTTTCATCAACAGAATCAAATCTCATTTCTAAAAACTTTATTATTTTAGATGTATTCTTATCAAAACTATTTCTCAATTTTTCATCTAAGTACTTCTTTGTAACCAAATCACTATCTATATTATTCTTATTTTTTTTCATATCTTTATAGTAAACCAGAAAAAATATAAAATCAACGGAATATTAGGAAATAAAAAAGGGAATATACGAGAGTAACATTGACTTTGCAAAGACGGTTTTTACAAACTCATCCTTGTCACACGATCAAGATGATCTGAGTTTTTAACAAACTGATTGGCTTTTGCTTTATAACCAGCGACTATTCCGATCATTGCTGCGTTGTCACCGGTTAAGTATTTAAAAGGAGGAAAAATAATAGCTCCGTTATTTTTCTTAACCATTGCTCGTAGACGTTTTCGTAAATATAAATTAGCACAAACTCCCCCACCAATAATAATATTTGTTACTCCGGTTTGTTTAATTGCAGATTCAGTTTTTTTGACAATCACGTCAAACACGGCTTCTTGAAAAGAACTAACAAGGTATTTAATTGATTTAATTTTTTCTTTCTCTGGAAGTTCTCTAACATAATAATAAAAAGAGGTCTTTAAACCGGAAAAAGAAAAGTCTAAGTTTCTAGACTGTAGCATTGGTCTTGGAAAATGATATTTATCTATTTGACCAATTTCTTGAGCTAATTGTTCAATTACGGGTCCCCCAGGATAACTCAATCCTAAAAGTTTTGCTGCCTTATCAAGTGCTTCACCGGCTGCGTCATCAAGAGTTTCCCCTAAAACCTGATATTGTAAATGACCTTTGATTAAAACAATTTCAGTATGCCCGCCGGAAACAATTAAACCTAAATAAGGAAATTTTATTTCATAAGTCGGTTTACCAAATCGGTTTTGTGCAAAACAAGAATACAAATGCCCTTCTAAATGATTAACTGCAATTAATGGTTTTTGATATTGGATTGCCAATTCTTTTGCTTTTCGAATTCCCACCTCAAGTGCAATTGCCAACCCTGGTCCTTGTGTCACCGCAATCGCATCAATCCCATCCATATAACGCTCAATATTCTTAAATCTTAAATCATATATCATAAATCTCTTTAAAGCCTTTTCCACCACCCCATCAATCCTTTCTTCATGCGCCTGTTTTGCTAAAGTCGGATAAATTCCTCCCCACTTTTTATGTATATCAATTTGAGAATAAATTACATTACTGATAATTCTTCTTCCTTCAACCACTGCAACTGCTGTTTCATCTGCTGAAGTATCAATCGCCAAGATTTTCATGAGTTATACGAAACTCTTAACTTTCTCGATCCTTCAGTAATATATTCAATATTAATATATACAATATACGCGCGTTTATTAATTACTTTAATTAGATTGCCAATTTTCTCTCCCCACTCAAACATTAAAAGATTATTAGGTTTTAATACTTCTTCTATCCCAATTTTTTCTAAATCTTGAGCAGAATCGATTTGATACAGGTCAAAGTGCGACAGCTTATTAAAATACTTATCTTTAAGCGGATATTCATAGGCTATCGTATATGTTGGCGAGATAATATTATTAATACCCAACTCTTCACCAATTCCCTTAATGAAAACGGTTTTGCCTGCGCCTAATTCACCTGAAATTATAAAAACCATAGGTTTCTTAACTACATTTTTTTTATTTTGATTAAAAATTGATAAAGCAATTTTTTTGGTTTCTTTTTCGCTTTTACTGATATAGATTTTATCGACTGATCTATCTCCTTGACGTAAAACCTTTATATTTGCTTTTGTCAGATCAATTACAGTTGACGGTCTGTTCCTTGGTAAATTTCCTGCATCAATAGCCAAATCAATCAGTTGCGTTTTTTTTGAACTTAATTCTTTTTGAAATGTACTTAGTTGATAATGTGGTTGTTTTCCGGATAGGTTGGCAGAAGTGGCCGTAAGTGGTTTGCCGAAAGCTCTAACCAACTGGTTTATCAAGAGATATTTTATAAGACGTATCCCTAATGTGTTTTTTTCTGATTCCAATCTACTATCAACTTGATGTTTTGACGGTAGTATTACGGTAAATGCACCGGGTAATATCTCATGTAAAACTTGTTTTTGTGATGATAATATCTCGACTTGTTTATCTAACATTCCCCAACCGTCGACAAAAATGGAGATTACTTTTCCAAATGGTCGATTTTTTACTTCAATCAATTTATTAATCGCGTATTTATTAGTTGCATCAGCCAATAAACCATAAACTGTATCCGATGGAAAAACCACCAAACCACCGGAGGAAAGAACTTTTACAGTTTCCTTAACAATATAGGAATGATTGCCTCTTTTTAACACTATTGTTTTCATGTTTATAAAATATAATTTACCTATATATTAGTTGTCATTGCGAGCAAACCCCACCTAAGCGGATGAAGCGAAGCAATCCCGTTAATATAAGAATAACTCTATTGGTAATGGGATTGCCACGTCGCTCCTTATAGTCGCTCCTCGCAATGACATTGTCTGATAAAGGTCTAACGTACAAAATTAACAGTTTTATTTTTTTCCATTCTTATTCTACCAAAAATCTGTTAAAATGAACGACATGGCTAATAAAAAAAATAATCAACCAATTAAAAAAATTACTCAATTTAAACTTGAGTTGAATATTAAAACGGTTTTTATCATTATTTTTTCTATTTTATTTTTTTCTTACCTTTTCCGTTCGATTTCTAAAGAAGTAAAACAAGCCCTACCTGAAAAACCAATCGCAGTGATACTCCAGGATATTCGTGCTAGTAAAATTAATAAAATTGAAGTAATTGACAATAAAATTCTGGCATATTATAAAAACGAATCAATGGCGATTTCATATAAAGAAACCGGGGACAGTTTTAGAAAAATATTAAATGACTCAAATATAAATCCTGAATCTATCAACACGATTGTCAAAGACACGCAAGGATCAAGCGGATTGATGAATTTAGTCAGTAATGTTGTTCCAACTATTTTAATGGTTGTATTTTTTCTTTTTCTTTTCCGCCAAGCAAAAGGAGCACAAGATTCGGTTTTTTCATTTGGACAAGCACGCGTCAAACGTTTTAATAAAGACCTTCCAAAAACAACCTTCGCGAATGTTGCCGGCGTTGATGAAGCAAAAAAAGAACTTGAAGAAGTGGTCGACTTTTTAAAACATCCGGAAAAATATAAAAAACTTGGAGCACGAACTCCAAAAGGCGTTATGCTTGTTGGGCCATCAGGATGCGGAAAAACATTACTGGCAAAAGCAGTTGCCGGTGAAGCAAATGTCCCCTTCTTCTCTATTGCCGGATCAGAATTTATGGAAATGTTGGTTGGAATAGGTGCTGCTCGTGTCCGTGATCTTTTTGGGACTGCTAAAAAAAGTGCACCATCAATTATCTTTATTGACGAGATTGACGCAATTGGACGCGCACGATCGGTTGGAATGATGCCTTCACATGACGAACGCGAACAAACATTAAACCAAATTTTAGTTGAAATGGATGGATTTAATCCAACCGAGCAAGTGGTTGTGATTGCCGCAACTAATCGCGGAGATATGTTGGATACAGCATTGATGCGTCCGGGAAGATTTGACCGAAGAATTTTGGTTGATTACCCTGATGTTACTGGTCGAAAAGAAATTATTCGAATTTATTCAAAAAACAAACCTTTCACTGACATGGTTAATTGGGATAAAATCGCAAAACGCACTGTTGGTTATTCTGGAGCAGATTTAGAAAATATGTTGAATGAAGCCGCCATCCACGCTGCCCGTAATACTAAAGAAAAAATCACCATGGAAGATCTTGAAGAAGCAGCAACAAAAGTTAAACTGGGACCGGAAAAAAAACGTCTACAAACTGAGTCAGACCGCCAATTAACTGCTTATCATGAAGCCGGTCATGCAATTGTATCTCATTTTTTACCTCATACTGATCCGGTGCATAGAATCTCAATCGTTTCCCGAGGTATGACTTTGGGATATACTCTAATTCCTCCGGAAAAAGATAAACTCCATGAAACACAAAGCCATTTACTAGAACAGATTGCCGTAACCATGGGAGGACGAGCCGCTGAAAACGTGATGTTTAAAGAAATCACAACAGGTGCTGCGAATGATTTTGATCAAGCAACCAGTATTGCCCGGGCAATGGTGGTTGAATACGGAATGAGCACACTTGGGCCAGTTAATTATGGACCAACGCGGGACATTACCGAATGGGGCAAATCATATTGGGAGCAGAATAGTGTTTCCCAGGAAATGATGGCAAAGATTGATCAAGAAATAAAAACCATTGTTACTGCTGGTTATGAATTAGCGGTTTCCACAATCGACAAACAAAAAAAATTATTGGATAAGGTTGCAACAGCACTCTTAGATAAAGAAAGCCTTGATCAAGATGAATTTGAAAAAATTGTTGGTGTTAAATCAAGGCAGGATTTACTATCACTCAATCATAACCCCTAATAAATAATGAACACATCGTTGATCATTGACGGAAACGCAATTATGCACCGGGCGTTTCATGCAATTCCCCCTTTTAAAACTCGATCCGGCATTCCAACTAATATTCTCTACGGTTTTTTTTCCATGCTTCACAAAGTGACTAACGATTTCAAACCAACATATTTAACTGTTTGTTTTGACACTCCCGCACCAACATTTCGAAATAAATTATTTGATAAATATCAGGCCCAACGACCAAAAATTGATAATAATTTTATCATTCAAATACCCACAATTAAGTCAGCGCTTGACCAAGGGCAAATCTTTCATATCGAAAAAGATGGGTTTGAGGCTGATGACGTGATTGGAACAACAGCAAAAATTGCAGCTAAAAATAATATTAGAACTTTAATTTTGTCTGGTGATAAGGACTTATTGCAACTGGTTAATGATAATATTATGGTTATTGCTCCACAATTGGGACTTTCCAATCTTGCACTGATGGATTCTCCCGCTGTAATAAAAAAACTTGGGATAACGCCTGGACAAATCTCGGATTTTAAAGCGCTCATGGGTGATCCGGCAGATAATTATTCCGGTGCTAAGGGAATCGGTCCCAAAACCGCTGCGCTATTAATTAGTCAGTTTCAAACAATCGAAAATCTCTTTAATCACCTTGATGAAATTAAGGATAAAACCCGTCAAATTATTATTGATTGTAAAAAATCTATTTTCTTAGCTAAACAATTGGCACAGATTAAAACAGACATTGATATTGAATATGATATTAAGAAAACTCTCTTTACCGGATTTAATGATTCTCTAAAAAAGTACTTGCTTGAGTTTGAAATGTTTGGACTGGTTAATCGAATTTATCCAAACACGAAAAAAAGTACAATCTCAAAGAAACCTGTTAAAACGCAAACAGATCAAATAAGTTTATTTTGACCTTTCTTATGAAAATCAAAATCAATAAAAAATTGGTCAGTTTATGTTTGTTTGTTATCTTTTTAATTTATCAGACAATAATTCAACAAAATAATCCGATAAAAACTAACCTAAAAAATAACCAGGTCGTAAAAATATCCCCTACTCCAATCAAAAACGCAACTAAAGTCATTTCTGTTATTGACGGCGATACGATTATTTTAAACGACCAAAGTCACTTGCGTTATATTGGCATTGATACACCGGAGCTTCATCATCCGCTAATAAAACTTCAGTGTTTTGGTGAAGAAGCAAAAATTGCTAATCAAAAATTAGTTGAAAGAAAAGAAATAATAATGGAAAAAGATGTTTCCAATGTTGATCGCTATAAGCGGTTGTTACGCTATGTTTGGATTAAACAAGATAGTACAAATTCAGCTCTTTTTGTTAATGACTATCTTGTCCGTCAAGGTTTTGCTCATGCATCCACTTTTCCTCCTGATGTCAAATACGCGAAACAATTTATTGAAGCGGAAACCGAAGCGCGCGAAAACAAACGCGGTTTATGGAGTAAGTGCGAATAATGTCTAATTATTTATCGATATTTATTACCTTATTCTTACTTTTTAGACCACTAATTATTTTTACCCGAGAGGGACTAATATTAAAGTTGTCAGCTAATAATTTAATTAGGGCCTTATTTGCTTTTCCTTTTTCCGGTGTTTCGTGTAAAAAAATTTGATACGTGTTATTAGAAATTTTTTCAATACTTTCTTTTTTTGATTGAGTTTTTGCTTTTACCTGGATTATCATAATAATTTTTATTTTCAAGAGTTTAGAAATTAGTTTTAATTAATATATGTAATTTCAGTTCGGATAATGACATTTCTTGTTCTCCTTCGCTCAAATTCATCTCGTGGTTGGAGTTTATCCCGTTGAAGAACGGGATCCACGCAGCCGAATATTCGCTTCGGAAAGACTGCGCATTGTCAGTTTGGATAGTGACAACGCTTGTATTTTTTCCCCGACCCACACCAGCAGCGGTCGTTGCGACCGGGTTGTTTTTTTGTCTGTCCGGGCAATGTTACCTTAAAACCAATATCGTTTGCATCTGGTTGTGAATTAGTATTTGGTGAAAGATTTATCTTATTATTTACTTGCGTATCTTCTACCTGCTTTTGTTGTTTTTGAGTGAAGGGATCAATCGATGAGGCTGAACGATATGTCACTCCTGATTTGTACAAAATCGGAGCGGCTTCTTTCTTTTTCATCGTTTCCCTATCATTAACATTAATTTCTACCCGAAAAATTCGACGCGTAATCTCATAATTAATATCATTAATTAATTTTTCAAACATTTTAAATGCTTCGTTTTTATACTCAACCAATGGATCCATTTGTGCATAACCGCGCAAGTTTATTCCTTCCCGCAAATCTTCGATTGCCGTTAAATGGTCAGTCCAATATTTATCAATTGTTGATAAACAAATCATTCCAACAACATTAGTCCATAATCCTTGTCCATATTTTTTTTGTCGCTGTTCATAAACCTGCATTATTATATTATTTAGTTCGTTGCTAATTTTTTCTGCATTATTTCTTTTAGTAACAATTTGTATCTTTTCAGTCTCATTCGGAAGAATCATGCTCATCTCTTTTAAGAAAAGATCTTTTTGCTCGTTTGAAGGTTCATTTTCCGCGATAAAAAAAGATTGTGTGATTTGATTAATTTCTTTTCCCAAAATCGTAAATAGCGCTTTTTTAAATTCTAAAACATTATTTAGTTTCATTAAATTATTCCTCAGTTCATAAAGAATCTGTCTTTGACGATTAATCACATCGTCATAATCAACCAAATGTTTTCGAATATCAAAATTAAAACCCTCAACCTTAACTTGGGCTTGTTCAATTGCCTTGCTCACCATTGAATGTGTTAGTGGCTGATCTTCAGGAAAGTTAAAGAAAGTCATGATTTTGGAAATTTGATCACCTCCAAAAATTCTCATCAGATCATCTTGCAACGCTACAAAAAAACGTGTTTCTCCAGGATCTCCCTGCCGTCCGGCTCGACCTCGAAGTTGATTATCAATTCGACGCGATTCATGTCGTTCTGTACCAATCACATATAGTCCTCCCAACTTAACCACTTCATCATGTTGTCTCTCCCACTCTTCTTTTGCCTTAACTTTGAACTTTGCGCTTTGAACTTTTAACTCTTCTTGTTGTCCTCCCAATATAATATCCACCCCTCTTCCCGCCATGTTTGTAGCGATGGTAACCGCACCTTTTTTTCCAGCATCAGCGATGATTTGTGCTTCTTGAAGATGATTTTTTGCATTAAGAAGTTGATGCGGAATTCCTTTTTTGTTAAGAAGTTGAGATAAGAGTTCATTTTTTTCAATTGAAACCGTTCCAACCAAAACCGGTCGGCCAATTTGATAATTTTTTACAATCTCTTCAATCACAGCATTATATTTTGCGTTTTCAGTTTTATAAATCATATCCGGGTGATCTGCTCGAATCATCTTTCTATGAGTGGGAATCACCAATACATCTGTTTTGTAAATTTTATGAAACTCTTCTGCTTCGGTTGACGCTGTCCCTGTCATTCCAGCAATTTTTTTATACATTCTAAAATAATTTTGAAGAGAAACTGTGGCTAAAGTTTTTGATTCACGCTGAATTGAAACATTTTCTTTTGCCTCAATTGCTTGATGCAGTCCTTCTGAAAATCTTCGACCTGGTAAAAGTCGACCAGTAAACTCATCAACGATAATTACTTCTCCATCTTTTACAATATAATCCTTATTATTTTTAAAAAGCGCATCGGCTTTTAAAGCGGCTTCAAGATGATAAAGTGTGTCGAAATCCTTTTCATAGATATTCTCAACTCCAAGGTTTTTTTCAATCCGTAAAATTCCCGCCTCTGTTAAATTTGCTGTTCTTTGTTTTTCGTCGATTATATAATCGATTTTTGGATCTAATGTTTTGATAACCTGTGAATAACGATAATATTTTGATGTATCTTCATCATAAGGTGCAGAAATGATATGGGGAGTACGTGCCTCGTCGATTAAGACTGAATCTGCTTCGTCAATTATTGCATAATTAAAACCCCTCTGAACCATTTCTTCAGTATTAGCTGCCATGTTATCACGCAAATAATCAAAGCCATATTCACTGTTAATTCCGTAAGTAACATCAGTAAGATATGCTTCCCGACGTGTTATTGGACGTAAATGCGCCAAACGCCAATCCCAACTATCTTTTTCATTAAAATCTTTATCATAAATAAATGATTTTTCACCAATAATTGCACTCGTTGTCATTCCTAAAAAATCAAGCACCGGTCCCATCCATCCGGTTCCAATCCGCGCTAAATAATCATTCACCGTCACTAAATGTGCACCTTTTCCTGTTAAAGCATTTAAATATAGGGCAGTAGTCGCAGAAAGTGTTTTTCCTTCTCCTGTCTTTTGTTCTGCAATCTTACCATCATGAAGTGCGATTCCTGCTAATAATTGAACGTCAAAATGACGCTGACCTAAAACACGATATGCTGCTTCACGAACAAGAGCGAAGGATCGTGGTAATACTTCTTCGAGTTTCTTATTCCCTGATTGTATTTGTTCTTTTAGTTCATTAGTTTCTTCAATGAAATCTTTTTCTTTGAATCTCTTGATTTCTGGTTCAAGCTGATTAATCTGTTTTACAATACTACCCAATCTCGTAAGCTCTTTTTCATTAAAATCAAACCATTTTTTTAAAAACGACAACATATAAATGAATAAAATTATTTTTTAACAAAGTATTCTTGGGGAATTACTAAAATTCTTGTAGCAGAGTATCTTTGTTCTTCTTTTTTATCCCCAATAGATTTTTTATATACAATGTGAATTGTGTCTCCAACCTTAATTTTTGAAAAACCAATTCTTTCACTTTCTAATGTCTTGATATTAATCAAATATATTTTTGTATATATCTCAATGTCAACTAAATCATTTTCCTTATCAACATTTAATATATTTAAATAAAAATCTTCTCTATTAATATCTGTTACCTTACCAGACTGCAATATATACTGTTCCTCCAAATAAATTGAGTTTGCGTTGACATTTTTATCAATCATTGGCCCAGTAACTACAATATAATCGTCTTTAACAATATCATCAAACTCCTTTTCTTTCTTGACTCCATTAATTAATGAATAAATAAGCGTCAAGTCTTTTTCTATTGTTATCGTATATTCTTCATTATCTCTTGCGATTAATGTAATCTTATTATCCTTTATTGACTTAACATTTCCTGCTAATACTTGCTGATTACTTCGTTCTGCTTCTAAAGCCTTTTCCGTCCGTTCTCTAAACGCTTTAACAGTATCATCAACTTGTGTTGTGGCCGATGATGAAGCGTCAGCTGCTGATGCTGCCTCTTCAGACTGAGCAATAACTCTATACGATAAAAGAAATAGTGATAATATTAAGATATTTATGAACAGTGTTTTTTTCATTTATTCTGCTAAATAATAAACTTGTAGTTGTTTTTTCTGAAATGGAACATTTTTGTCATCAGGATAAACGCTCACCTGAATAACATTTTCTCCCAAGGATAATGGCATATCAACTTTAAAATTTATTTCTTTATTTTTAATAATTATGTCTTTGACAGAAGACTGAATAATAATCATTGAATTTTTTGTTGCTTTTCCATTAATGGAAACAGCTTTATCTTTGATAAGTTCGTTATCTTTTGGACTAGTAATCTCAAGATTAGTAACAAGGCTCTGATTAATCTGTTTTGTTGGAGCGCTTGATATTGAATTAGCAATTGTTTTAGTATTTTTTGTATTTTGTGTACCTGTCCGAATCACCATAAAAATTGCAACAATCAAACCAAATCCAATACCAAGAATAACTGCAATAATTGTTTCTTTTTTCATAAGTGTTTTATATAAGACTAGCCCAAACTTGAGGTACTGTCTGAATTATGTTTTCTATATTATACCAATACTTTTGCTTTGAAAACAAGCGGTCAGCAGCCATCTTCAAAAGAAGACTTCCACAAACAGTTGACAATAGTGGGGGATTTCTTGTGGAAATTGCCGCCACTAAACCAGCCAATAAGTCTCCTGTCCCTCCCTTTGTTAATCCTGAATTGCCGCCTTTAATCGTATAAGTTATTTTGCCATCAGAAATAATATCAACAACTGCTTTTAATAAAATTACTGTTTCATATTTCAAAGCCATCTGTTCTACTATTTTTATTTTATCTTCCAGTTTAGATTTACTAATATCTATACCAAATAAACATTTAAATTCTTGTTGATGTGGAGTAATAATTGGTTGTTTAAGTTTTGATAACCATTCTTTTTCCATCATTTGTAGTGCTCCAGCATCCAACACCCACTGTTTATTGGAATGATTATTTATCAAATAATTTACTAATTGATATGTCATCATCGCTTCATCTTTAAGTTTAGTTATTTTATTCAAATTTAATTCTTTATTCTTAATTCTTAATTCTAAATTATTGATTCTAAATTCTTTCCTTATCATTCCCGATCCGATCAAAATCGAGTCATCTTCATTCACATATGAATCAAGTTGATTTCGTGGGACAATGATTCCGTTTTGAAATTTCTTTTTCAAACTCAACATTATTTGGTTATTTTCTACAGTTGACGAATAATGCACCATATCTACAACATAAGAAGCTATTTCCGCTGCCCAAATTGAAGCGCCGTGAAAAAGCGACGATCCACCAATCACCAATAGTTTTCCATTTTGTCCTTTATGAGAGTTTAACGGTGGAATATATAGCTTTGAAAATAAAGCTTTTATTTTTTGCGTGTCAGTTGATTTAATTGTTTTTATTATATTCATAAATCATATATCATAAATCAATAATCATATATAATGTATAATCTTACATTATGTCAATCACTCATTTACAACTCAGAGAAAAATTTGCTAATTTTTGGAAAAGCAAAAATCATATCGAAATTCCTCCAATTCCTTTAATTCCCCGAGATGATCCCACCACACTTTTCACCGGATCTGGCATGCAACAACTTGTTCCCTATCTACTTGGCGAACCTTCTCCACTTGGTAAACGATTATACAATATTCAACGTTGTCTTCGTGCTCAAGATATCGAAGAGGTTGGAGACAACCGCCAT
>PFTH01000096.1 GCA_002789465.1 Candidatus Roizmanbacteria bacterium CG_4_9_14_0_8_um_filter_34_12
TTATTAAATAACAAATCAATTCTAATATTAAAAATGTAAATAATTACTCCGGCAAAAAAAAACACCGGGAAAATATAAACTAAATCAACCAAATCTTGGGCTGATGAAAACATAGTTGAAGAAACTGAAAATATTATATAGCCCAATAATATATTAACGTACCAGATTGGATTTGGAAAAATTTGCACCAGCGCCAACCACCATAAAAATCCTAGACCAATCGTGATTGGTGCAATTCCAATTAATACACCACGCACAAAATCTTTTTTTTCATAAAGCACTTTTCCTAATTTAATATAGTTTTCCTCAAACTCTGGTAATATCTTCACCTCGCGAACTTTGATAATTAATACTGTTGCCATAAGAAAATGCGCCATCTCATGCATAATCGTTCCTGGTAAATAGATTAATGATACTAAACCAAAAACCGTTTTTTCTGATTTAAAAAAAATCCGTAGGAAATAAAATAATTCATTGGTTGTTGAGTGAGAAACAAAGAATAAACTAACAATCAGCAATAAAAAAATCAACCACTGCCAGTTATTTAAAATTGTAAATATTTCCATATTTTTATGTCATTCCAAGTATGCGCAACTCCCCCACATTCCCCAAATCCCTTAAATCCCCCATTTATTATTTATATGTTCGTATCATTCGTATATTTGTAGATTCGCATCAGGCACTATTCAGCGCCTGATTTCATTTTTTGCATTATTCGTATCATAATTCGCATATTCGCATCATTCGCATAACCTGTATTCATTCGTATCATTTAATAATTTCCCCAGTCGGAGAAGCAATTTTTTCGGTTGGACTAATTATCACTATTTGCGTAGGAATAATTGTACCTGATAAACTAGAAGTCGGCTGTTGTACTGGTTCTGAAATAATTGGAGTTGTGGTCGGGGGTTGAGTGATTGTTGGTGAAATTATTACGGTATTGTCAGTTGAATTGTTGTTTATATTATTCGTACTTATTTTTTTTTGTATCAAAATTATAAGCATCACTGCCAACACCGCCGCAGTAAATGTTGCAATTAATAATAATATTGTATTGGACGATTTATTTACTTTTTTTTCATCAAAGCCTTGGTTTAAAGCATCAATATTTAAGGGAGTAAAAGATTTTTCCATATTAGTTAGTTAATTTCCTTTCGGTCCCGTCTGCTTTTCCTGTTTGATCTTTTCCTACCGCACCTTCCACTTCTTTCATTTCAATCTTCTCATCTTTCTTTTCATTTTCTCCCATATCTCCCTTATTGTTTCCCATATCTTTACCCTCCGCTTTCACTTCCTGCAACTGCTTACTCGCACATTTACTGCAAACAACCGTAGAATTCGCTGCAATCACAGTTGTAAATTGATTAGCACACTTTTCACACTTAAACTCTTTTTTCACATCGGCATTTTGGTTATTTTGCGCCGAAACCGCCTCCATTCGCTCAATATTAAATATAAAACCCGTTCCATCAAAATCAATAGAAATTTGGCTACCGGGTTTAACTTTTCCTTCAATAATTAAGGTTGAGATTGGGTTTTCAATTAATTTTTGAATTGCCCGACGAAGCGGTCTAGCGCCGTATATCGGATCAAAACCATTACGGACAATTTCTTTGACGGCAGCATCAGTATAAATAAATCCAATATCCTGATCTTCAAGCAGCTTTGTTAATCCCTTTAACTGCAATCGTACAATTTCAATCATATGAATAAACTTCAGCGGTTCGAAAATAATCACTTCGTCAAAACGATTAATGAGTTCCGGACGGAAAAATTTGCGCAACTCATTCATCACCTTGTTTTTAATGTTCCCGTATTTCTTCATGTCGTTTTCTTCTTCGATTTTTTGCTTTTCTGTAGTCTCTTTTTCCAGTGGAAAATTCTGACCAAAATAATCTTTCAAAAGTTGACCATGCCAAACCGTTTCCGTTATCTCCTTAAACCAAATTTGATCATTCACGATAATAATTTCTTTTCCGGTTGGAGAAAAAGTATGAATATCCCAATGTGTTAATGGCAAACTGCCTTTTTCCGCTTTCTGCTGCCCAAAATATTCAACTAAGATTCCCGTTTCCCAGTTAGTTGTCCCGCCCTTTCGACGCCAAAAACGGCCACCAGTCGTCACAATTTCTTTTTCATCCAGAGAAAAAGCATGCGTTTTTAATTTACCGGTTGGAAGTTGTTCTTCCGGCGCATCAGGCAGTGCGTTAATTACAACATGATCTTTAAAATACTCTATTAATGTTTGTTTTTTCCAAACTTTTGCCGTGGTGGCTGTCCGAATAAAAATCTGCTCACCTTTAGTGATTGTTTCAACCCCTTGTGGAGAGATTGCATGCGTATCAAAACCAAACGTCGGGAAACCTATTTGTTTATCAATATCGTTATTCTCTGGTTGGATTTCAACTTTCTCAACCTGATTTCCGGAAAAATAATCTAGCAGCATCATGTTTTTCCAAACCGCGCCGTCTTTCTCAAAATACTTATTCCCGATTGTTAAAATTTCTCTTCCTCTTGGTGAAAACGTATAGGTTGAGAGCATTGGCGGTTCTTCAATTTCTACCTTTCCTCCTTTTAACATCTCATCTTGAATTAGTTTTGTGCCGATATTTGAGGTGCAAATTACAACAGTGTTTTTAAAAGAGATCGTATGCCCTTTATTATCAGTCAAACGACCATCATCAAGAATTTGCAGTAAAATATTAAAAATATCCGCATTGGCTTTTTCTACTTCGTCAAACAACACGACTGAATAGGGTCGACGTCGCACGGCTTCGGTTAACTTTCCGCCTTCTTCATAACCAACATAGCCCGGAGGTGCACCCAAAAGCTTAGCCACCTCATGTTTTTCCATATACTCTGTCATGTCAAATCTGATCATGGCTTCCTCTTGTCCAAAAAGAATCTCCGCCAGTGTTTTTGCCAGTTCGGTTTTCCCAACACCGGTTGGCCCCAAGAAAACAAAACTTCCAATTGGTCTTTGGGTTGATTTCAGTCCTGCACGGCCTCGACGCACGGCTTGCGCAACCGATGTCACTGCTGTCATTTGATCAATTAATCGTTCATGCATAATCTTTTCCAAGTTCGCCAGTTTTTCCATCTCTGATCCTGAAATTTTTGAAACCGGAATTCCAGTCCATCTTGCCACAATATCTTTAATAATTTCAACTGTTACAGCAGTTGTTGTCTGGCCTTTTCTCATGTTATATTCTTCCTTTTTTTCATCAAGAGAGATTTGAATGTCAGCCATGCGTGAATTAAGAATTCTCACCTTCACCTTGTCTCCGCTTTTTTCCGCTTCTGCTTTTTCCTGATTTAGCTCTTTTATTCTCGTTTCAATTGATTGAATTTCTTCAGGCAGAGAAATTAAAGGTAAACGTACGGCCGAAGCTGCTTCATCAATCAAATCAACCGCCTTATCCGGTAAAAACCTGTCCCCAATATAACGCTTGGATAATTTCACCGCTGCTTCAATCGCACTGTCTGGAATCAAAACTCGATGAAATGCTTCATACTTATTTTTTATTGCCTTAAGCATTTTAATTGCTTGCTCTTCTGTTGGTTCTGGAACCACAATCGGTTGAAATCTTCGTTCTAAAGCTGCGTCTTTTTCAATATATTTTCGGTATTCTGTTAGTGTGGTTGCACCAATAAGTTGTATCTCACCTCTGGAAAGTGCCGGTTTAATAAAATTTGCTGCATCACCACTTCCCTCACTGCCACCAGCGCCGATAATATTATGGATTTCGTCAATAAAGAGAATGATCTGTCCGTTGCTTCCTTTCACTTCTTCAATTAAATCTTTCATCCTCTCCTCATATTCACCCCGATGCGATGCGCCAGCCAAAACATTCATCAAATCAAGTGATAAAATTCGTTTATTTAATAATGGCTCTGGAACCTTATGGGCAACAATCCGTTCTGCTAATCCTTCAACAATCGCGGTTTTTCCAACTCCTGCCTCACCCACTAATGCCGGATTATTTTTCATTCGACGGGATAAAATATGAATCACCCGCTCCACCACTTCAGAGCGTTCCACCACCGGATCTAAAAGTCCCTGCGCTGCTTTAGCAGTTAAATCAACTGTATATTGCTCAACTAAACTTCTTTTCGCAACTGCTGTTTGTTTTTCACCCTCTTCCAAGTCTTCTTTTTTCCCCAAAATTTTCTTATTTAATTCTTCTTTTTTCAAACCGGATTTTGCCAATATTCTCGCTCCCACCCCCTCGCCTTCTTCATATAGTGCAAGTAGCAAATGCTCCGGAGAAATAAATTCAAAACCCAGTTTTCTGGCAATCACCAAAGAATTATCAACAATCCGTTTCACCCGCGGAGACAATTGAGCAATTCCCGCATTATTTTCTTGTCTATATATCTTGTTTAGTTCTTCCTCAAGAAGAGACGGTTGCAATTTTAATTCTGTCAATAATTTATATATTTCACCGTCTGCCAATAATCCATGTAATAGATGTTCACTGTCGATTAGTTGATTTTTTAATTCTTTGGCTTTTGTTTGCGCGGACATAAACACCCGATTCGATCGTTGAGTTAAATGAGTCAATAGATCTAA
>PFTH01000016.1 GCA_002789465.1 Candidatus Roizmanbacteria bacterium CG_4_9_14_0_8_um_filter_34_12
TTCGGTAAGTATTTTTTTTGACAAATCTTCAAAACGACTCCTATCTTGGTAAGACAAATGTCCGTCATATCCTTCATTAACACGCTGCTCGACTCGTTGATCAATGGCAAATTTTTGCCTGACAAGATCTGTATCGAGACTCCCTAATCTATTAACTTCTGCCGCGTGAATTAATGATTGAGATAACACTGAGGCAGCTAGTGTGTTTGTTTGAACTAATCTCACGTAAGCTTGTTCAAATTCTGTAGGTGGCTGCCCAGACGCAGATATTGTGATAGTTTTTTCGCCCAATAAATAATCTTTTAGCTGCGATTCGATGGCTGATGCAGTACTGATGCTCAAGCTTTTTTCAGATAATTCTGTTAATAGTGATTGAGATTGTGCGTTGTGACCAACAGGAATACCAGCTTTAGCCGCTTCAGTCGCCCGGATCAATGTTCGAAGTACTTGCGTTCCCTCTTGACGGCGCTGGTCAAGTTGACCCGCCGCTCCAGCTTGCACTACTTCTTTGGCTGGAGTCTCAGCATCTTTGATTTCCTGTTGTATTTTTTGCGCTAAAGCAACCTCACGGGCATTATTACCCTGGGCTGCCTGGATTTCTTGCCTTACTTCATCACGTGTTTGGGCGACGAAATCTTCACCGTTGCCAATTCTGACCTCTGGTTGTATCGTCATATTAAAATTTTAACTTGTTTTTTACACAAAAGCAAAACCAAATCTGACAACAAAGGATTATGTGATACGAATAGAGAAAAGACAATGCGAATCTACGAATATACGAATAAATACAATTAAATCAAGGAGTTGAGAATTCTTTTTGGGTGGAGATAGCGATCGCGAAAATTAACAATGATTCCAAGTTTCAATTTTAGTGCTTTTAAATATCTTCTCACTTGATAATAATCTTCCCGAGTGACAAAACGTTTAGCTTTTATTTCTAAAATTATTTTATTGTTAATTAAAAAATCAATTTTATTTCGATTTTCTTCACCTTCAAATGAAGGAGGTAGTTTTTTTTCTCTTTCGTATTTAATACTTTTTTGCTGTAATTGTTTTTCTATTGCATCACAATATTGTTGTTCGTTGCAATAACTTCCTAGTTCGTTATGAACATAAAATAAAATTCCATTTATCTGATATGACAATTCTTTATAAATAATGTTGCCATTATTCATATTTACTTATAATATCATTTTTCCATTCGCATATTCGCATCATTCGCATAACCTGTTTTCATTCGTATCCTCTTGTATTATTCGTATCACTTATTCGCATATTCGCATCATTCGCATAACCTGTTTTCATTCGTATCCTCTTGTATTATTCGTATTACTTATTCGCATTAGGCCACAAATGTAAAAATTCTTTGATCAAAAAAAAGCTCAACGAAGACTGGCGAACAAACTCATTCACGTTACCGCATTGCAGACAAGAGGAGCGCGTAGTCCAGTAGTATCCAATATCAAACAACAATATAATCGGTAAAAAAACTATCCAAATTAACTTAAACTGTGGTTTCGATCGTGGACTCTGTTGTGACTGGTGCATTTTCTTTTAAGTCTATCACAAGTCGACGATCACGTCCTTCACCAATTGAATAGCTTGTTAATTCTTCGTTATTTTGTGTCACATATTCATGCATCACTCGACGTTCATAAGCAGAAAAATGGCGTAAATATGAAGGTTGTCGACTGCTTTTCACTCGCTCAGCCGCATCAGCTGCGATTGCTTCCAATCTTTCTTTTTGTTTTTCGCGGTAATCATTAACATTCACCAGTAAACTCACTGGCTCGTTTAATTGTTTATACAACATCACTTCCATAATTTTTTGAAGAGATCGAATTGTTTCACCATGACGACCAATAATTGTTGGCGCCTCATCATCCGCCTTAATAATCACATGAAACATACCCTCTTTTTCTTCCACCTCAACCTCAAACTTGTTAATCATTTTCCCCAACAAATCTTCCGCAATGGTTTTGATTGTTTTTATTTTATCCATAATATTTATTTAACTATTAATAACTAATTACAAAATCCCAATGTCAAATCAAATTCAAATTTCAAATAATAAAATCTAAAATAATTCCAAGGTTTTGAATTCTAAATTTTGGATTTGATTTGTTATTTGTCATTTGAATTTTGTCATTTATTTCTTTACTTCTTCTTCATCTGCCTATACTGCACAATACTAAACAATGAAAAGATATTCCAGTAAAGTGCCAGTCCCACTGGTAAGGTATAAGAAAACCAGGCAATCATCACCGGAAAGAAATACTTCATCTGTGTATTCATGGCTTTTTGAAAATCACCACCGGTACTTTCATCTTTTTTCTTATTTGGATCGTCGTTTTTAGTAATTTCTTTGGTTTGTGTAGGAGCAGTTGACGTCATTGCCGGCATCGTTGCCTGAGTTTGAAAATACTGCAAAAGTCCGGTTATCACAGGAATCAAATAGTAATACCATAGCTTTACTTTTGCCGGTGTTAATGCTAAGTTAAAACCCAAAAACCAAGGGTCAATCTTTGCAACATGCAAAAACGGAAAATATAATACTTTATTAATGGAGTTAATAAGTTTTTCTCCTTGACCGTTTGTTAACAGTAACGAGAGTGTTTGATATAAACCAATAAAAATTGGAAACTGAACAATCATAAACAAACAACCGGCTGCGGGATTAATCCCTGCTTGTTTATATAAATTCATCTGTTCCTGCTGTAATTTTTGTGGCTCTTTTTTATATTTTAAAGTAAGTTTATCTAACTGCGGCTTGATATCTGCCATTTTTTTTGAAGTTTCCAGCTGCTGTTTAAAAAATGGATTAACCAAAAATCTAACAAACACCGTTAACGCCACCACAGAAAAACCAAATGCTCCAGGAAGTCCAATAATCAAAAACAACTTATAAAAAAGTGTTAATAAATTAAGTATCGGAAAAACAAACACCTGATTAAAAAAATTTGCTTGAAGCATAATAATATAAATTTCTAATTTTTAATTATCCTAATTTCTAAATAAATCCCAATTATTAATAATTGGACATTGGATCATTATTTAGGTTAATTAGAAATTAGATTAATTAGGTCAATTCAAACAGTTAGTCTCTTCCTTCCTCTTGCAATTCTTCGTTTTATCACCAATCTTCCTTTTTTTGAATCCATGCGTTTCAGAAATCCATGCTTGCGTAAACGCTTTTTCTTTTTTGGCTGATATGTTCTTTTCGGCATAATATATAAATTAACTATTAATAATATATGAACTTCGTGTTATTGTCATCGCGAGCACATGTAAATTTCTTGAATGAAATTTACAGTGTTAACGAAGCGTTTACCCTGTAAAATATTTACTGAACTTTTTACAGGGTGGTAATCCCATTACCAACAGTAAATCCTATATTAACGGAATTGTTTCATCGCGGTTACTCCTCGCAATGACATTTTCACTAAATAATTTTCCCCTAACTCCTAACCCCTATCTACTAGAATACTTTCCCTTAACTTTTAACTTGAAACTGTAACTTTGAACTTTGCACTTTGATCTTTGAACTTAATATACTCTTCCCTTTGCCTTTAAACACCTGCCAAACCGCATCAGTTACGAATGGCATAAACGGGTGTAGAAGTTTCAAATTACCCAAATAAACTTCTTCTAATAAACTTTGAACTTCAATATTACCATCTCGCATCGCATCTTTCAACTTCTCTATATAATAGTCTGCAAAACGATGCCACAAAAACCTGTGAACCAACCCCAAAGCTCGTGAAAAATTATACCCCTCCATCGCCCTCTGATACTTTTCTTCAACTTCCTTATATTCTTTTAATAAATTATTTATTATCTTTTTAATTTTCTCACTATTTTTTTTAACTTTTATTTTTTCACTGTGACTTTGCACTTTGCACTTTGAACTTTGAACTTGATTTATTTGAATAAATCGCCCTATATTCCATATCTTATTCGTAAAATTTCTCATCCCAATAACCTTATCCTCACCCAAATTAACCTTCCCACCTGCGGTTGATCCAAAAAGGAGAGCCGCTCGCAGTGCATCCGCCCCATATTTATTTACCAAATCAATTGGATTAATCACATTACCCTTGCTTTTTGCCATTTTCTTTCCCTTTGCATCCGCCACCATTGACCAAAGAAAAACATGTTTAAAAGGAACGATTTTTTTTATATACAACGAAAACATCACCATACGCGACACCCAAAAAGGAAGAATATCTGACAATGTTCCCAACAAATCAGTTGGATAACGAGTTTGATATTCTTCTTCTTTCAACGTAACTAATGACCATTGTCCTGATGAAAACCACGTATCAAACGTATCAGTTTCTTGCAAATATTGATCACCAGGTGTAGTTTGGCTGATTGTATAAGAAGCATTTTTTGGTGCCACTAATTTCTGTAAACCTAATGCAACTTCACTTAAAGAATATGTTTTCAATATTTCTTTAATTTTCCCTTGCATTTGCTTTTTTGTTTCATCCAAGAAAACAACAAAAATATCTGGATTTTCTTGAACGTTGTACCAAGCTGGAATTCTAATTCCCCAAATGACTTGACGACTGATTGGCCAATCATGCATCACCTTTAACCATTGTAAAATTTGTTTTTTGAATCGTTTTGGGTGAAAAATTATTTCATCTTTTTTAATTGCTTCAATCACTGATTTTTTTAAATCTTCAACCTTAATAAACCAGTTTGGAACAATTATTGGCTCCAAGTCATAACTACATTTATAACAAACCGTTACCGCATGCGAATATTGTTCATCAATTTTTTCAATTAAACCTTTTGCTTTTAAATCTTCGACTACTTTTTGCCGGGCGATTTTTACTTTTAATCCCGCATATGGACCAGTGAGTTGATTTAATCGACCATTCATGTCAATGATTTGTTTGATTTCCAAATTGTGTTTCTTCCCGATTAAAAAATCATTTGGATCATGAGCTGGAGTGATCTTTACCACACCGGTTCCAAACTTTGGATCAACATAGTCATCAGCAATCACCTTGATTTTAAATCTGCCCAACAAACCATCTGCCTCAATTACTTTTCCCACCCATTTTTTATAACGTTTATCTTTGGGGTTAACTGCCAGTGCAGTGTCACCAAACTTTGTTTCCGGTCTAACCGTTGCCAAAACAAATGGTCCATACTTAATATAATAAAGTGGGTCAATTCGCTCCATATGATCTGTCTCCAACTCAGAAAATGAAGTCCCACAGTGTGTACAATAATTAACAATATAATCAGATCGATAAACATAACCTTCCTTGATCATTCTTTCAAAAGTTTGAAAAACTGTTTTCAAAACATGATTATCCAAAGTAAAAACACTTCTGTCCCATTGTGCTAAAAATCCCAACCGTTTAAACTGTTCATAGATTAAACCTGAGTTGTTTTTTACAAATTTAAAAATATTTTGATAAAGAGTCTGTCGATCAAAATCCATCCGCGACTTACCTTGTTTTACCAAATGTTTTTCAAAAACATACTGAGTTTCAAAACCTGCATGATCCAAACCTGGAATCCATTTTGCATCATATCCTTGCAAAATTTTCCATCTAATCATTATGTCATCCACGGTATACATTCCATGCCCTGCATGAAGCGATGCATTTGCATTTGGTGGAGGCATCAATATGGTAAAAGGTTTTTCCGAAGATTTCTTTGTTAAAACATCTCTTTGCCATAGCTTATATATTTCTTTTTCACACAAAGCCGGCTGAAATTTGCTGTCCATGTGCAATATTTTATCATATATAATGTCATAGTTCAGGTTACTTGATAAATTTATACCGAACAATGTCATTGCGAGGACCCCGCCTTTCGCGAAAAGCGGGGGACGAAGCAATCCCGTTACCAATAGTAATTTTTATGGACTGGATTAACCAAACACTACACTGGTATTTTTATCTTCTTATCCTTGGTATGATTTTTTTTCCCATTACCAGTCAATTCTTTCCTTTTACCATTGATCGTGGCTATGCCTTTGCCAAAACCATTGCAATTTTAATCATCAGTTATCTTGTTTTCATCGGCGGACTAACTCATGTTTTACCTTTCCAACGGACTTCAATTATCGGAATAATGCTTCTGTTTGCAATCGTTTCCTTATTGATAACAACTATTAAAGTCGAGCGGAAAGAGGAAAAGAAAACAAAGAGACATGCGAAGAATGTGGATTTTTTTTACTACCACTTGCGACGAGGATTACGTGCCATGACACCCAACTTTCTCGCATTGGTATGTAAGAAAAAAGACACATTCGAGCATAAAGACAGTCAAACGGTAGTCGATGTTAATAATAAACATACTATGCTTATCTTTATCGTTATTGAAGAAATTTTATTTATCGCTGCCTTATTTTTCCTTGCTTTTATCCGCGGTCAAGAGCCGTCACTTCGAGGTTTAGAAAAATTCATGGATTTTGGATTTATTAAGTCCATTTTACGTTCAACCTATTTTCCGCCTCTTGATATGTGGCTTTCAGCCAGTCCCACAGCCCCCCAAGGCAACCCGATAAATTATTATTATTTCGGTCATCTCACCGGTACAATGCTCATAAAACTCACCAATACAATTCCTACCGTCGGATATAACTTAATTTTGGCAACGATTTTTGCTCAAGCAATCACGATTGTTTTTTCTTTCACCATCAACCTTATCCACCTTATCAGCCCTATCTCCCTTATCAAAAAAATTGATTTATTACGCGTAGTCGTCTTTGGTTTAATTGGCACTTTCATCGTTAATTTAGCCGGCAATCTTCATACAATTTATATTTTTACCGGTGGCTATCCAAACGAAAAAGTTATCCCTTTCTGGCAGATTCTTGGAAGTTATAATCCAACCAAATATTGGTATCCAAACGCCACTCGTTTTATTCCTTTCACAATCCACGAATTTCCTTCATATTCATATGTAGTGGCAGATCTTCATGGTCATGTTTTCGACATTCCTTTTGTACTATTAACGTTATTTATCCTATTAACTTTATTCATAAATCATAAATCAATCCGCCAGCCCGCGAACAAAAGCTCTCCCTTCTCCCTCCTAACTCCTAACTACTATCTACTAACTACTATCTCACTAGGTTTCCTCACTGCCATTCACTACATGACCAATGCCTTTGACGGCCCTATTTATCTTTTATTGACGTCCCTAATTTTTTTTGTTCTTTTTGGGTTTTCATATCGTTTTCTTTTTTATATATTTACTTTAGTTGGATCTTTTATTATTTTCTCTTTCCCATTTTCCGTTAATTTTTCCCCTTTTGTCTCAGGAATCGGTCTAAACTGTGCCCCAAATTTTTTAGTAAATTTACAAAAAATTGGTCCGTTTCTTTTTGAAAAAGGAAACTGTCAACCCGATCCACTTTGGATGTTGTTTGTATTATGGGGGTTTTTCTGGATTTGTTTTGGTCTATTTATTTTCATAATTTATAAAAAAACCAGAAACAATTTATCCGCCAACGATAGATTACTAACTGTACGGGTGCGGCGTGACGCGCCCTTATCAACTGCCAATAACCATCTCCTAACTACTAACCACCAACTACTAACTACTTCGAGTATCGATGTTTTTATCTTAATTTTATTTTCCTTCGGAACTCTTCTTATCCTTATCCCTGAGTTTTTTTACATTAAAGACATATATCCTGCACATTTCCGAGCTAACACTATGTTTAAATTGGGTTATCAAGCATTTATTATGATGGGAATTGCTTCAGTTTTTACTCTGTATCAATTGCGTTCATTAAATCGGATTAGCAGGATTATTAGTCAGATAATCTTCGCAATGGTATTTTTTTTAGTCTTTATTTATCCGTTTTTTTCCTTTCCTTCGTATTATGGAAACCTTACAAAAGTCCCTCAACTTAACGGTGACGCTTGGCTTAAAACAACCTATGTTGATGATTCACAAATTATTAATTATTTTAATAACAAAATAAGGGGGCAACCGATAATTTTGGAAGCACAAGGCGATTCTTACACTGATTAT
>PFTH01000175.1 GCA_002789465.1 Candidatus Roizmanbacteria bacterium CG_4_9_14_0_8_um_filter_34_12
AATAATCAGAAAAAAATAAACTAAGGGCTTTTAAAAAGCTCTTTTTTTTTATAAAATCGTTTATTTTCTTGCTCAACAGATAATCAATCTTCATAATTTATTCACCTATAACTTTAACCACAGCTGTTCTCTCTCGCGAGCGGTTATCAAAATCAACAAAAATAATTTGCTGCCAAGCGCCTAATATAACCTCGCCCCCTGAAACTGGAAAGCTTAAAGAAGTTCCTAATAAACTTGATCTTAAATGAGAAAAGCCGTTCCCGTCTCCCCAGGTCTTGTTGTGATGATAATTTTTATCTTGCGGAATCAATTTTTCCCAAAACTCCTTGAAATCCTTGATTAAATTTGGCTCTGCTTCAATGGTTGAAAGGCCTGCTGTTGAACCAATGACAGAAATTACCGCTATCCCCTCTTTTATTTTCGACTTGGCGACAATTTTATTTATCTCATCTGTAATATCATAAACATCGCAAATTCCTTGGGTTGAAATCTTTATTTCATCTTGAAAAACCATACAAAACTATTTTTCTCTCATTAAAGAAGGCGGCACACAAATTGTTTTACCCGATACTTTGTCTGAAAAATCTGATTTATTAGCTCCCGTTGTACTAATGGTACGATAATAATAATTAACATCGGGAATAACTTTCCTGTCCGGATAAATACAAGTTTTATTATTACAATATAAGGTATTGCAACAAGTATCAGAGGTTGGATTGCAGAACTTACTACCATTACAAGTATAAACGCAAGATGATGATAAAGGCGAGGCCTCGTAAGCTTTTCTTATTTCCTCTGGCGTCAAGGCGCGATTGTAAATGGCAACATTGTCAATTATCCCATCAACCCAAGCTCCGCCTCCTCCTGAATAACATCCAATTCTATTATCAGCGCTGGCAGCATCAACGCCATAAGCATTTGTAATTTCAGTGGCATCCTTAGCACCATTTACATACATGTTCATTTTTGAAGTGCCATTGCCGATATATTCATAAGTGACAACAAGATGATACCATTGCCCAAGGTTTGGTTGTGTGGTACCAGTTATTCCCGTTTGCCCTGAAGCATTCTTAACATAAAAGTCAAAAATTCTACTCCCATCACCATTATCTCCTCTATGTCTAATATACCATCCATTCCAAGATGATGTATTTCTATCATCAGTGATCATTCTATAATCATTTGTATCTATTTTAATCCATCCAGACCAAGAAAAACTTTCATTTACAAAATCGCCATATGGAACAGATACATAATCATTTGCCCCATCAAAACTATAAGCTTTATTAAATTTCCCTGCCACTCCAGTTGTTGCTCCATAATTTGTCCCATTATTTCCAAGACCAGAAG
>PFTH01000208.1 GCA_002789465.1 Candidatus Roizmanbacteria bacterium CG_4_9_14_0_8_um_filter_34_12
TACTAAAATCATTATTAATGCTTGATACGTTCTCAATTATTTTGGTGTTTTTATTTACTCCACTTAACATCAATGAACCATCAATAATTAAACGCAGACCCACTGTATACATAAAAATAATAAAAATAATCAGAAGAGCTGCAAGGATGTAAATCCTCTGATAAAGGTTTTTTTGACGATGAGATTCAAGTCGGGACATAATAATCTAAATTTCAAAAATCAAAGTTCAAATTACAAATCAAATTTAAATAAACAAATTCAAAAATAAATTAAATACGTAATTCTAAATTTTCATTAACCTTATTTTACATTCTTAAAGATTAAAATCAAATTGAGTCGCTGAGCGGACTTATCAGCTTGCTGAGTAAAATGAGCCGATGGTCGGAATCGAATACTGTAAAGTAAGTTATTTTTAACTTTACAGTATAAACCGACTGTCAAATATCTTGAGCCAGCTATCGGACTTTCGCACTGTAAAGCAATTATTGTACGCTTTACAGTGTAAACCGATAACCTACTGTTTATCCCAGTAGTATCTGTAAATTTTTTGAGCTGGGACCGGGAATCGAACCCGGAATCTGCGGTTTACGATACCGCTGCTCTGCCAATTGAGCTATCCCAGCATTAAAAAAATTTGCTTAGAAATACGGGATCCCGAAGTTATAAGCTAAATTTTATCAAATTTAGCAATATACTTCTGGAACGATACAGCCGCTCTTTACACTGTAAAGAAAAAAATAATCTTTACAGTGTACCAACTGCCCTGTACCATTCGGTACAGGGTAAAAGCTACATCGGCAAAATAAGTATTAAAAATTAAATTATTACACTATTAAATAATTCTAGATTATTATAATACATCTGTTATCGATGATTAAGGATAAATTGGTGAGCTTTGTATTCTAAAATATCGTTTAAATCAACTAACTTAATTGATGATTTATACTTATTTTCTAATGCTTTTTTAATTAAAAAATCTGTGAAGTGAGGATTTTTAGGTAGTAATGATCCGTGTAAATATGTTCCAAAAACGTTTTTATAACACGCACCTTCGGTTTTATCATGACCATTGTTACCAAAGCCTTTGATAACACGACCAAGTGGATAAGTAGTGGAACTATCTTTGTTGATGAATGTCATTCCAGAATGATTTTCAAAACCGACTAATGTTGTAATCTCACTTTTAAAATTAGGGATTACTATTTCAGTGGTAATATTTCCAATCATTCTTTTTGTTTTTCCCGTTTTAATTTTCGATGCAATTGTTGTTATATCAAGTACTCCTATTCCTGCGATTTTATTATTAGTTGAAGTGATAAAATAATGTCCAAACAATTGATAGGTTCCGCATATTAGTAAAAATACCGTTCCCCTATTAACCGATTCAATAATTGCTGTTTTTTTGTTTTGTAAATCTTCTGCAATTCGAAGTTGATGAATGTCTTGTCCACCGCCTGCGAATACAAAATCATATTTTGTTGGATTAAAATTGTCTCCAACTTCTATTTCGTCAATAATAAGATTAATATTTCTCCACTGGTATCTTTTAATAAGCGTAATTAAATTGCCACGATCTCCATAAATATTCATTGACTTTGGATACAAATAAGCTAAATGTAAAATTAGTTGTTTTTTATTCATAATTCTTAATCAACTTACGAATTTCCCAAAGAGCGGTATAGGTTGGCAATAAATATAAATTTTTATCGTCACAGTGAAGAAAAGTTTCAAGCGCCTTTATTTTATCGTTAATAACCTGTATTTTTGGATTAGGAAAATCTGCGTATTTTATTCTAACTGCCATATCATCGGCACGATCGCCAGAAATGATTAATTTATCAATAATTGGAGTTAGCTTTTCAAAATCAACATCCCAAAGCCAGGAGACATCTTTTCCATCAGCTGTTTTGTCGTTAATTGCGATCATTAATGTGAGTTTTTTATTTAACTGAATTAAGGTTTCAATGGCTTGATTAAAACCAGTAGGATTTTTTACTAGAATAGTCAGAATATTTTTGTTTTTTATACGCATTATTTCTTGCCGACCAAAAGCAGGCTGGAAATCTTTTAAATAAGTGAGAATATCTAAGTTATTAAAATTTAAAGTATTTAGTAGAACATAAGCTGCTAAGGAATTATAAACATTATAAGTTCCAATTAAAGGAAGAGTCATATTTGATAAATTATTTATGTTTATTTGTAAATATTTGTCTCTATAATTAAAACTATTTATAATAAAGTTTAATTTTGGAGATTGAAAACCACAAGAGCATGAGAATTGACCTAGGTGGGAAAAAGTAATTGTTTTATATACAAGTGGTTTTCGACAGTGGGGACAAAAAATTGAGTCAGAAGAATCGTCAAGTTTATTATTTGGATTTCCTCGAACACTAAAATATATTACGTTATGTTGATTTGCTTGCTGTCCGAGATAAACCAGACTTGGATCGTCTGCATTAAGGATTAATTGAAGTTTTGGTAGTTTTTTTAAAAGAATGATCCAGTTATGTAAAATCGTATCAGTTTCCCCATAGCGATCAAGTTGATCACGAAATAAATTTGTAAATACTAAATGAGTTGGTTGCACCTGTTGGCAAACTTCAGTCAAAGCCGCTTCATCAACTTCCCATAAAAGATGTGTAATTTTATTGGAAATATTAAGTGACGCAGCTGCTATTCCTCTGGTTAAATTGGAACCACTTGGATTTGTAATAAAACTTATTCCCTTATCTCTTAAGACTTTGGTGACCATTGCCGTTGTTGTTGTTTTTCCGTTAGTTCCGGAGATTATTATGCGGTGAGGGACTGATTGGTTGGTATCTTTAATGAAATTTTTATTAATCTTAAGTACGATTAATCCCGGAAGTGTCTCTCCCCGACTTTTGTTTCTAAAGAGGAGTAGTTTGGAAATTGTTTGTCCGATTAGTGTGGGGATAAGGGTTTTAAAGGACATATATAGGAAATAAAGGAAATATAAAATTCTAAAAAATTTGAGCGGGATAGGGGAATTGAACCCCCTTCTCATCCTTGGGAAGGATGCATACTACCGGTGTACTAATCCCGCAACGTAAGAAATTTTAACGTTGTAAACTAATCAATAATTATAACTATTATAACAATTATAATTGTTATAGCACTTTGTAGTTATCTGGGGATTTTTAATATCATTCCGGGATTAATGTAGTTTGGATCAGTGATATTATTCGCTTCCATTATTTTATTCATTAAATTTCCATCTCCATACATCATCTCTGCAATTTTCCAATAATAGTCACCGGGTTGAACAAGATAAACTTCCTGGTTACTGGTGACTTGATTGGTTTGATTATTTTCATCGCCATTAATTTCGCCACGGGTCGGAAAAAGTGGAGTGACAATTGGAATTAAAAGTTTTTGACCCTTAATAAGGTTATTTGGATCTTGAAGTTTATTTGCTTTAATAATATCAATTGCATTGTATCCTGAACCATAGTTGGTTTCTGCAATTGTCCAAAGACTGTCTCCTTCATTAACAGTATAGATTTTTAATGGAGGAGTGGTATTTTTTTTAGTTTGAATAACTGGTTTATTATTTCGTGAAATCAATTGATATGTGATAAGTCCAATACCAGATCCAATTGCAGAAATTACTACAATAAGACCGATAATAAAATTAAGAGAATTCTTTTTTATTAAATTACGGATATCTTCCGATCGTTTGGGTTTACGTGGCATATATATAGTATATACTATCAAAAAAAATCAGATTTGCAATCTAAAAATTAAATGCATTATAATATAAGTGTTATAAAAGTTATAAATTTTATATATAAATATGAGTCCAATTATTATTGCCGGTGGTTTATTAGTCGTTGCAGTACTTTTTGTCGTTGGAACTTACAACAGTCTGATTATGCTTAAAACGCGTATTCAAGAAGCGCTTTCTGGAATCGACGTACAGCTGAAAAGACGCGCAGACCTGATTCCAAATTTAGTTGAAACTGTAAAAGGATATGCAAAACATGAAAAAGAAGTGTTTGAAAATGTTACAAAAGCAAGAGCAGCGATGATGGGAGCGGGGTCAATGAAAGAGAAAGTTGAAGCGGATACAGTTTTGTCCGGTGCTTTGAAAAGTTTATTTGCAGTTGCTGAGGCTTATCCTCAGTTACAGGCTAATACTAACTTTCAGGACTTACAAAGACAGCTGGGAGATACCGAAGATAAGGTTGCTTATTCACGTCAGTTTTACAACAGCAATGTTTTAGACTTTAATACAAAGATTCAGATGTTTCCAACTAATTTACTAGCAGGAACGTTTAATTTTAAAATGTTTGAATTTTTTCAGGCGACTGAAGAGGAAAAGAAAAAAATAGAAGTAAAATTCTAATAAGGGAGATTAATGCAGATAGTAAGCGGATTTACGCGAATAATAAAGGTTTTTGTCATTTCCGCATATAGGCGGGTTACAATCCCAGAATGGGAAATCCAGACATAATATACACTATAAATAAGGTGATTATAGACTGAATCTCCCCTGACGAAGATTGTAATCCATCTTCATGGGGATGACTTTTTGTTTTGTAAACACTATATGACAATTTATAACCAAATTTCCAGCAATCGTATACGCAGTGTGTTGATAATGATTGCGTTTGTGTTTCTTTTTACAGGTTTTTTCTTTTTAATTGGTAAGTTTTTTAATGGTCAAGGAT
>PFTH01000139.1:0-3549 GCA_002789465.1 Candidatus Roizmanbacteria bacterium CG_4_9_14_0_8_um_filter_34_12
ATTATGAAACAGCAAAACTGTTTATCACCAAATATTCATTTTATTAGTGATGGACGAGACACACCAACGCAATCTGGAATTATTTTTGCCCAACAATTACTTCAGTTAATTAATCAACTAAAGTTCGGAAAAGTTGTTACACTGTTGGGTCGCTTTTTTGCCATGGATCGGGACAATAATTTGGATCGAACAAAAAAAGCCGTTTCGAATATTTTGGGAGAATCTATATCAATTCATCTAGTTGGGTTAATTAAGGCATTTGAAAATTCTTATCAACAGCAAATTACAGATGAGTTTATTGAACCGATAGTAGTTGATCAGGATTATTCTAGAGTAAATGATAATGAACCTTTTTTCTTTTTTAATTTCCGCGCTGATCGAATGAGACAGCTGATTTCCATGCTAAAGGAAAAGCTTCCAGATAGTTCATTTTTCACTATGACGCGATACGGCGATGATTATCCATACAAAGTGATTTTTGAAAAAGAGAAAGTTGACATCACTCTCGGAAAAATTATCAGTGATCATGGATTATATCAACTACGCGCCGCTGAAACCGAAAAAGCTCCCCATGTTACATATTTTTTTAATGGCGGAACTGAAGTTGTTTACAAAAACGAACACCGAATAATTTGTTCCAGTAACAAGGTCAAACATGATGTGATGCCAGAAATGAAAGCAAAAGAAATTACCAATAATGTTATTGATTTCGTTACAAAAAAATCACCCGATTTTATTCTGGTTAATTATGCCAATAGTGATATGGTTGGTCACACCGGTAACTTTCCGGCAATCATCACCGCTATCCAAACACTCGACCGGGAACTGGAACGACTCTGCTCTTATCTTATTAAACAAGATTATATTTGTGTAATTACGGCAGATCACGGTAACTCTGATTTAACTTACGATTTAAAAACCAAAGAGATTAACACCGCCCATACGCTCAATCCAGTTCCTTTTATTATTTACAGTTCTGGTAATAAATACCAGCTAAAACCGATCGAGATTGTTTCGTTTGGTCTTAGCGATGTCGCCGGAACTATTTTAGATTTAATGAAAATTGAAAAACCAAAGAAAGAGTTTAATAGTTTATTAGAAAAATAAAATGTTTTACTTGGTCAAAATTTATGACTAGAAAATCTTAATTTCTTAAAAAAATACAAAGATGTATGTGTTTTTGTAGTGGCTGATGACCATCAAAATGTTCAATAAAAATATACAGACAAACACTATAATTATAGGATTAAATAATCCCGTTAGTTTTATATATCATTTCCGTTAAAAATGTTTTATTTTTTAATCTCGAGGGTGATTGATCTAATCATCGCCCGCATCGCTTCAATGTTTATTCCTTACTTGGGTTTTTTTCCTTATAAAGAAATCTTCTCCGATTATAAATTACCATCATTCATTTCTAGCTTTGCAAATTTTGACGGAGCACAGTATTTGATAATTATTAGAGAGGGTTATAATAACCTTACCCAAGCCTATTTTCCCCTATATCCCCTATTTGTCAAATTTCTTTCACCCTTATTCTCAAACAACCATTTGCTGACAGGACTATTATTATCTAATTTATCTTTTTTAATCGCTCTCAAACTATTCAAACAATTTAACAATATTAACAATTTAACAATTTTGTTTCTTTTGCTATTTCCCACATCTTTTTTCTTTGGGGCTTTGTATACAGAAGGACTGTTTTTTTTATTAGTTATTCTAGTTTTATGGGGATTGCAAAAGAAAAAATATTGGTTGGTGGCTATCGCCGGTTTTTTAGCAGCTTTAACTAGGCTTATTGGTGTTTTTTTAATCATCCCGATTGGATTCCACATCATCAATCAATATCAAATATCAAAAATCAAAAATCAAAACCATAGTTTAAAAGTTAAAGATAAAAATAATACTCATATATCACCTGTTACAGGTTACAAGTTTCATGGTTTTAACGTTACGCGTTATACGTTACACGTTTCGCGTTTCTTCCACCTCCTAACCACTATCTACTATTTGCTAACCCCTATTTTAGGTCTTCTTACCTATATGACCTATCTCTGGAAAACCACCGGTGATCCCTTGTTTTTTTTCAACAGTCAGCCTGTGTTTGGAGCTAATCGCTCAACTTATTTAATTTTTCTACCACAAGTGTATTATCGTTATTTTAAAATCTTTTTAACAGCAACACCAGACTTCCAATATCTTATTTCTATGTTTGAGTTTATTATTTTTAATTTTTGTTTAACGATTCTAGTCATTTCCCTGGTCGATAGCTGGCGGAAGTTTAAGGGAAAAGATTTTCGTCTATGGCTATCAATCAGCAATGGATTATTACTTTTTTCTTTTATTAATTTATTGCTTCCAACTTTAACTGGCACCTTTTCTTCAATCCCCCGCTATGCATTAATGTCATTATCTGTTTTTATTTATCTTGGAGAGATTAAAAGCGGTTGGATAAAAATTATAATTGGATGTTTTTTCGGAATATTACATGTTTTAATTTTAGGATTTTTTATCCAGGGATATTTTGTGGGATAAATAATTGAAATTCAAATAACAAAATCCAAATGTCAAATCAAATTCAAAGTACAAAGATACAAATTTTAAAATAAACATGTAAACTTTGGATTTTGATATTAATTTGAAATTGACTCGCCTCGCTGAAGCTTTGGCGAAGCGGGTTTGTAATTTGTTATTTGAAATTAAAGTTTAATAATATATTATGGTTAAATTGCCTTTCTTCGAGCGCGCCAAACTGGAAGATAATCACTTCCACACATATCAAGCTCCAGGAAATCAAATTTTTCTTTGGATATTTTTTATTGGAATTTTTTTCTCTTTTGTTATTTTATTCGTTCGTTTATTACAAATTACAATTATAAAAGGGAGTTATTATCAGCGACTTGCTATTTCCAACCACACAAAAGAATTGGTAATTGAAGCTCCAAGAGGATCGATTATTGACAGAAAAGGTTTAATATTGGCAGATAGTCAAGCTCCGGATAATCAACAATTAACTACTCGAATAGAATCAAAACGAAATTATTATGATGGAGAAGCTTTTGGACATATCATCGGTTATCGTCAACTTGCCGATCCAAATGATCTTAAAAATGATTCATGCATTGATCCGATTCATTTAGGCGATCGCGTTGGAAAACATGGTATTGAAAAAATATTTGACTGCGATTTGCGAGGAAAACCCGGTAAAAAAATGGTTGAGGTTGACGCGCGTGGACGACTATCTGACACAATAGCAGTTTTACCACCCCAACCTGGAAAGAATATTCAGCTTGCGCTTGACCGCGAATTACAAGAATTGGCTTACAAATTAATTCAGAATAAAAAAGCTGCTATCATTGCTTTAAAACCAAACACTGGTGAAATTTTAGTACTTTCTTCTTCTCCCGGATTTTCTTCACAAACATTTGAAAATAATAATAGCCAACAAATCAAGCATCTATTAAACGACCCTAATCAACCTCTTTTCAACCGTACAATTAATGGGACATATCCCCCCGGATCAATTTTTAAAATTATTGTTGCAACAGC
>PFTH01000139.1:3555-6899 GCA_002789465.1 Candidatus Roizmanbacteria bacterium CG_4_9_14_0_8_um_filter_34_12
GGAAAGTGGGAAAATTACTCCAAAAACATTAATTGAGGATACTGGTTCCATTCAAGCCGGATCATTAAAGTTTGGTAATTGGTACTTTTTACAATACGGTAAGACCGAAGGTCAAGTTGACTTGGTTAAAGCAATCCAACGTTCTAATGATATATATTTTTATAAGGCAGGGGAAATGATCGGACCGGATAATATCCGTCTTTGGGCGTCACGTTTTGGGTTTGGAAAATCTTCAAATTTAGGATTAAATGAGGATGAGGGGACGCTTCCGTCTCCACTTTGGAAAGAAGAGGTTTTAAAAGAAAAATGGTATCTGGGCGACACTTATAATTATGCAATTGGACAGGGTTATTTATTAGTCACACCGTTGCAAATCGCTCTTGCAACTGCGGTTTTTGCAAATGGGGGTTATCTGTGTCAACCCCAGCTGCTAAAACAAAGTGGGCAAAAATCTCACTGTCAAAAATTACCAATATCTTCTTCGAATTTAAGAACAATAAACGAAGGTATGCGTTTGGCTTGCGAAACCGGTGGAACCGGATGGCCATTATTCAAGTTCAAAGTTCAAAGTTCAAAGTTCAAAATGGAAGAAGTTCCCGTGGCTTGTAAAACCGGTACGGCTGAATCGATCACGAAAGATAAGGATCCTCATGCTTGGTTCACGGCCTACGCTCCCTTTGATAAACCGGAGATTGTGATTTCGGTCTTGGTGGAAAACGGTGGACAAGGATCAGATGTGGCCGCTCCAATTGCCCGAGACATCTTTAAGGCTTATTTTGAAAGAACTCAATAATCCTAGTCTTTTCCAATCCACTGTCCAATCCACCGCGGCGGTGGATTGGCTATAGGATTAATTTTGAAAGGAGTGATATGTATATTATATAATAAATTGACGAAAAGGATACAAATATGAAAATCATTAAAAAAATTACAATCACTGAAAAAACTCTGCTAAAAAACTATCCTCAAGACATTTTTAGCAATCTTTCGTATGCTAATAATTCATCAACCAACCACAAAGAAATTGCAAAAAAGCTTATTAATAAAAATCCATATACAATTACGATTATTATAGAAAATTTAAATATAGATTTTTGGCGAAAAAAAGAATACGCCCAGCCAATAAAGATTCCTATCTTACCTAAATATGCCGAACTTTTATTAAAGTATTTTTTCGAAGAATATGGCGAATGTGAAGGAAATCAAATCTATGGTAAATACTTAGAAAAATATCGTGGACTTTGGGATAAAGAAAATAGAACAAAAGAACTTGACGATTATATTATCGAATTCGAGTTGGAACCTCACTATAAAGAAAAAGTCATGAAAAAATATAAAAATATTCATGAATTAAATAAACCTCGTTTCCGTATTGAAAGAGAGCGCTATTATGATCTTCCTTCTCCATTAAATCATATCGATTGGAGAAACCCTTATGATAATATTTTTGTCTGGCAAGAAGATAATAAAAAACTAATAAAAAGAGGCGGCAGCGGATCGTCAGGACAAAGAGAAATTAATAGTCTTTTTACTTTTGGCTTTGGGCTTATCAACCAAAGCATCCCCATTCCTTCATACCTGTTTCTTTACAGCGATAAAAATGAGTTATTTTTTATTAAAAAGTTTTCCTCTCTTTGTCTTCCTTATTATGACATCGGGAGTAATTATTTTTTATCACCAAATAAAGAACAAAAAGCATTACAAGAAATGGATTTTATTAATTGGAAGGATTTTTCTAAAGTTAAAAAAATTGTATGGTTTAAAAACTAAGCTTATTTTGAAAGGACGCGATAAAACACATCTTTTCTGCCAATCCACCGAAGCGGTGGAATAGCAATGAGATTGAATCAAGGCTATCGATATGTAGATTTGCATTTTGGAAGAGATGTTATTTTAGACGAGAAAAAAAGGCAGAGTAAAGATTGATTTTTCTCCAATTGATATTTTTTGTACTTCACCAAGGTAAAAAATTATTCCATAAGAGGCTTTTGGATAAAGTCTAAAAAAGTGATGAAAATTTCGCAATTTCGCTTTTTCAATCTTATGAGAATAGGTTGCCTCAATCGGAACAATGACATCCCCTCTTTGATAAATAAAATCAATTTCATGATTCTGATAATCGCGAAAATAATAAAAAGATGGTTTTTTGATATCGTTTAAACTTCTACAGTACAAATTCTGAAAAATAAAATTCTCAAATAAACTACCGGTGAACTGCGATCTTTTTAACTCATCAAGATTAAGATATCCTTTCAGTCTGGTTGCTACTCCGTTATCAAAAAAGAAAAATTTTTTACTCTTAAAAATGTGTTTTAAATTGGGAAAGATAAATGGCGGAACAGTTTGAACAACTAAAGTTTTTTCCATTAGTTCAAAATAATGATAAATCGAATCCCTTTTTATCCCTAAATCTGATGATAATTTGGAAAAATTAATGAGATTAGCTAAATAATCAATCAGATTCTTAAATGAAAGATGAAAATTTTCAATATCAACGCGACTGCCAATGTCTTTTATATCCTTATCTAAATAAGTAGCAATGAAATTATTAAGAGAGTTTACCGCGTCAGACGGATTAAGGTTAACCACCTTAGGAAATGCTCCAAACAGTAACATTTTGTCAAGAAGATATTGATATTCTTTTATATTTCGATAGCCTTCAGCCGTCTTCTCTCTTAAAAAATCGCTGTTTGGAATTTTTTCTAAATTATTATATATTGATAAATTTTTTTCGGCCAACTCGGAAAAAATCAACGGTGATAGATAAAAATAACTTACCCTGCCGGCTAATGTTTCGGCTGATTTATCTTTAATCGTGATTGAAGAAGAGCCGGAAATGATAATTTTTAATCGATATTTTTGATCAAAAAATATTTTTACTAACTCAAAAATGGCAGGAACTTTCTGACCCTCATCAATGAATAAAAACAGCTTGTCTTTAATGTTTTCTAAAGTTTTCCCGAAAGTTTGTTCTATGTCTTTTTTCAAAAAATAAAAGTCTTTTTTTATCCGACCACGCAGTTCAACATCGTCAAGATTATAATAATAGATCTGTTCTTTTTTTACACCGTGATCTTTCAGGTAATTAATCAATTTTAGAATCAAAGTTGTTTTTCCGACCTGTCTTGGTCCCAAGATAATCGTTATCTCTTCTTTTTGAAGATCATTAACTACCTTGTCCCAAACATCTCTTTTTATAAATTTGTCCATATTATGGTACAATTTTAGTATAATTTTTGTCCCCTGTCAAGCACATATGTTAATTGTAAGAGCTCACAGTTCTTAACACAGAATCGCTAAAATTAAGATTATTACACAAAAAATCATCGAACCATTAAGTTTGT